>CAVKLS010000111.1:0-5902 GCA_963657025.1 bacterium
GAGCGCATTTAACGCTGTTTGTGGGTTTTAGGGTAACAAAAAAGCACCGTAATGAATACGATGCTTCTCCCCTATATTAATCTGATTCAATTTGTTTTTGTATATAAGTATTGTTCAGCCAAAAACACTGTTTTGTCATCATTCTTCCATCTGGCAAAGGCAACTTATCAGATCCATCTTTTCCATGTGGACGAACATGAGCTACTGGATTATCTCCCTTCTTTGGCAAGTTGTTACTTACTCCTCTTGAGGTTGGTATAAGCTGTACACCATTACGAATTGTTTGGACTGTTTTCTCCCAAACCAAACGAACCTGATCAAGATCCCTATTAGGTATATTCCAAAACATGACCTTTTCAAAAACATATTGTAAATCTGCTCTCTGCCTAAATATAACAAACATAAATTTGGTCGGCGCAAGATAATTATAGAGTTCCGATTCCTCCCATACAGATTCGTTGCTTAACTTGATAAAATCAAATGTTGGAAAAGACATGCTCTCCCTTATAGATCCAGTTCTCTCTACTCGAATTGTTTTTGGAACAATTCCAGCTTTTTGAAATTCTTCGGTATACGCAATACGCCCTGTAACATTTAGCATTCTTGCCAATAAGATTTCATTTAAACTTTTCGCGTTACTATCAACATTTAAAATTTGCTTTAACTCCAATTGTGTCTTTCTATAAAACTCACTGACTTTTTTGATTATATAATCCTCAAAAGAACAATGCTGTAAAAAACGCCAATGTCGTATGATTCTTGGATTTTCAACATTGCCAAAAATATACTTATTAAGAATCTGCGTCATATATGACGCCTTAAGAGAATATGCTCTTTGCTTTGCTGGTATACTAGAAAATGGTTGTTGTCTAACAGAACTAGCATTCGCACCTTTGGTACATGCGGCTAAATATAACGTATCTCCTTCGGATATTTCATGTGCCTTTCCAGCACGAACTTTATTTATTATTGTTTCCCAATCATGCTCTATTATTATAAGATCTTCTTCTGGAAAACTAAACAAGATGGCAGCATCTACACAAAACTCACCCTTTGATTTTCCCTTTATATGCTCATAGGACATTAACAACATTGTGTTACATTTATGCCAAAAAGCACTAGTGTTGAAGGTTTTATCATATTCCTCCATATAATTAATAATATTACAAACCAATCTTTCCTTGGCACGTATGCCGCTTCTCCCACGGATATAAGGAGTCACTTTTAACTCCACTCCCGCTTCTGGAAAATCTGGCTCTGATTCAGAATTTGGCTTATAGCCAAACCAACTTTCTTCAATAACCGTGCCGACAGCACCTTTACCTGTAGTAAGACGTCCAGTGGTATCCACTTCCTTCAAGGGAATACCCTTGATTTCAAGTGCTCTCCTTAAAATTTCTTCTTTTGTTTTATAAATCGTTCCTTCCACTAGAAATCCTCCTATTTAACAAAACTGAGACTTGTATTCACAAGCCCCAGTTAAGTTGGTTTGCGTTCTTTTATTTTTCTAAAGCTATAATTGAATCAAGTACTTTTCCCATTCGTGTAATCATAGGAACCACAAGTGCATTTCCCATACAGAAATATCTCATTCTATCTGGCATACCCGAATTTGTCCACTCATCATCAAATCCCTGTAAACGTTCAGCTTCCACAGGTGTAAGTAATCTTAACCTTCCAGTAGCAGGATCCGTAACAACATGAGTTGAACGATTCAATGTGGATTCACTAGTTAACATTGTTCTTCCTGGTCTATCCCATGGATCGGGGAATGCAATCGGACCCTCACTGAATACATACTCATGACCATCCGCCGATTTACGAGGAATTTTCTTTGCACCTTTAAGATATGTCCATTTAGGCATTTTCTCATTTGTTATATAATATTTTTCATCAACATCACTCTGCAAAATTTTAAAAAGGAGAATAGGCTGTTCTTCGTTTTCTGTAATTTTGGCTGTAAATATATCCCCATTATGCATATAACCAGCATTTTCAAATGCAAACTTAAACATGTCACTCACATCTACAACATCCCCATCAAGAGTAGTCTGCGATACCTTTGCAACATCAACTATTGGAAACGCTTTTACCATAAATCCTTTTTCTTTGATAACATCTTCGGCACTCATATTTTGCATTCCCGTACCATAAACTGTATCATTGCGGTAAGCAAAAATAAAAGTTCTACGACGTCTTTGAGCCGCTCCATATTGAGCTGCATTAACCACACGCCATTCCGCACTATACCCGAGTTCAGAAAGACACGCTAGTATAACTCCAAAATCTCTACCCCTTTGTTTCGCTGGCGACTTAAGAAGACGATCAACATTTTCAAACAAACAAAACGCCGGCTTCTTTGCAACCAAAACGTCTCTGATTTGCCACCAAAGCACTCCTTTTTTTCCTTCAATGCCCTTAGACGATGCAAGTGTATGTGCAACAGAATAATCTTGGCATGGAAATCCACCCACCAAAAGAGTATGATCAGGTATCATTTCCTTATCCATTAGGCTAATATCTTCTCCTGTGTGAAGCTCTAATCTTAAATCCTCGCACTCTCCAAAATGCTTTACATAACAATCATGAGCCCATTGAGTTCTCGCTCCTGGCTCCCATTGAGAAAACCACACTGTTTCCCATCCTGTTTGCATTCGTTCAAATCCCAAGCGGAATCCACCAACGCCAGCAAACAATTCGCAAATTGTTTTATTCATATAGTCCTCCTTTGACCATTAAGGTCAACTCACTAAATTTTGCTACACTCATAAATGTTAGCACTGATAGACACCAGTTCGAAAGCATAGCAGTTTATTATACCATGTTTTGAATTGTATTTCAACTTGTACAATTCTGCCCCCTTCCACTATACCCCCACCTTATTAACCTCTTGACTTCTTGAAACAGAAAAGTCACTGCCGATTGACAGTGACTTCCCGTTTTAGCCTGTAAACTTCATCAGCAGTTCGCCGATAACCTCGGCGGCTGTTTGTTTTTCGGCTTGTATTTGATTGTTTAACAGGTGTGTAAGACAGTAGCGGATAAGACTTGCTTCCTCAGGCTCAAATGTGATTTTCTTCTTGCGGTTCGACTTCATCATATCTGATATATTTACCAGCCGAAGAATAAGAGTGTTGATTTGGTAATTCGTTTCCTCATCGTAGCTTTTGCTCTGACTGTACAAGCTGTTGATAAGGACATTGAGATAATAATCATCAAGCTTAATCTTCATAACGCCACCTAAAGGCAAATCAAGTCGTTAAGGACAATTTCATTTGCACGGCTTCTGATGTTATTCATTTTCCGCACCCACTCCATGGCGTCAGCGTCTTTGAGTGCTTCGGTAACATTTTCTTTTTCGGCAAGTTTCTCTACCAGCCGAGAAAACATAGCTTCCGACTGCTCGTTGACATCGGCAAGATAATCGTTGAGTTTGCCGCTTGTCAGCAAGTCTGTATAGAATAATCTCTTATGCTCCTTGATGAACTTCAAGTGTCTTTGCCCCCATATGCCGATAGGTCTTAGCGGCTCGTCCTCGCCGGCTATCAGATAAACATCTCCGACAAGCTCATACTTTAAGCCTGTTCTTTCGTCTGTAATGAATTTTTCCATTGTGATTCCTCCTGTAAAAATAATTTATTCCTCTTCCTTAACAGCGTATTGAACAAGATGATTTTTCTTTTTGTAACGCTCATACCACTCCTTTTTACCGTTCAAATAATTCTGTCGTCTGCAAGCTTCGGAGCAGAGATTATTCTGCTTTGTCTTAGGCAAAAACATCTTTCCGCAAACCTTACAAGGCACTTCAACACGATTATCCAAGCGTTCTTGTCTGCGGCGCTCGTTATATTTCTTCCAATAAGCAGACTTGCCTTTTCCTCTGCATTCATCGGAGCAGTAAACAGCCAACGGAGAGTTCGGATAAAACTCTTTGCCACACTTTTGGCAAATCTTCTTCGGATAAAGGTGTCCGTCATTCTCAGCCAGTTTCTTTGCCTTGCGTTCCTCGGCAACTCTTTTACGATATTTTTCGTGATAGCTTTTTTCAGCTTCATTCTTTAGCTTTGCCGCTTTTTCCTCCGCCTTTTTCTTTTCGGCAAGTTCCTTTTTCGTAAGTTCAAGCTTGTATTCGCCGATAAAATTGAAGTAAATATCAATCTGCTGTGTTCGGTTTGAATTTTCTCCCTCGGCTTGATGAACAACGATTTTATCTATAATCTCACGAACCATTTCACGGGTAAGTTCTTTAGGATACTTGTATTTCTTAATCAAAGCCACGAATTTATCAGGATTTATCTTTGGTACTTGATACGATGCAGTCGCTTCTGAAAGCTCTGCTATCTTCTTTTCAAGACTTTGCTGTTCCTCATCATATTTACTTACCAAAGACCTGTATTGTCTTTCTGGGAGCATTCCGCTTGCAAAATTCTCATACAGTCCGCAGATAAGCTTATCGAGTTCGTCAAACCTGTTCTTGGCTTTTTTCAGTTCGTCTTGAGAAGTCTTAGGTATTGCCGACTGCTTATCAGACCACAGTTTTTGAAGTTCTCCGACAAATGCCGCTTCATCAGCAATAATTCTTTTTGATATTATCTGAAGATACTCAAGAACCACCGCATACAGAGCTTTCTCGTTGATATAGTGTGAAGTACATCCGCCGTCTGCACCTTTGTACCGATTACACCGATAAGTTATGCTTGGATACTTGTAGGTATGAACGCTGATTGCAAGCCTACTTCCGCAGTCGGAGCAGTAAAGAAGACCGTTGAAGATTGTGTTATTCTTAATTCCCTCGTGTTCGGATTTCCTCGTTACAATCTTAATATTCCGCTGAGCCTTGTCCCACAATTCCTGTGATATTATCGGCTCGTGAGTATTCTCAAAAAAATACTGCTCGTCTTCATCGGTAAGTCTTCTTGAATCGGTCTTGAAGTTTGTGCTTACCGATTTCTTTAGAACAGTATGACCGAGATACTCTTTATTCTTAAGAATTGTCAGAACGCTTGTCCTGTTCCACTTGCAATAATCGTCTGGGACGGGACTTCCGAACGAATGATATTTTTTCTGATAAGCACCCGGAGTGAGGATACCCTCCGAAGAAAGCTTCCTTGCAATGCTTGAAGTGTTCTCCGTTCCGCTTGCCATCATTTCAAATATTCTGACTACAACCTCGGCAGCCATAGGGTCAACGATAAGTGTTTTATCCTCTTTGGATAAAGTATATCCGTAAGGAAATGTACCGCTGCAACGATGTCCCTCACGCATTCTTGCGTCAAAGATTGACTGGATTTTCTTGCTCGTATCCTTAGCATAGAACTCATTCATAATGTTAAGGAACGGAGTGAAGTCATTATCTTGCGGCTTGGAACTGTCAACATTATTGTTGATTGCGATAAAGCGAATGTTCTTTTTCGGAAAGAGCATTTCAGTATAAAATCCGACTTCAAGATAGTTTCTTCCCAGACGGCTCATATCCTTGACGATAACAGTACCGACTTTTCCGTCCTGAATATCATCAAGCATTGATTGAAAGCCGGGTCGCTTAAAGTTTCTGCCCGTGTATCCGTCATCGGTATAATGTCTGATGTTTCCGTAACGGTTTTTTCTTGCGTATTCCTCCAAAAAGCTCTTCTGATTTGAGATACTGTTGGATTCGCCTTGCTGTTCATCATCACGGGAAAGTCTTTCATACAAAGCCGTGATTCTGTCTAAACCCTTTGTTTTAGCCACTTTTTCACCTCCTCTCGGTATTCGCTTTACCGAAACAACCTCGGTACATTTACTATTGTAAAGGAAAAGCGTCCCTGTGGGTCACAGTCCAGAAGCAATACTTTCTTTCCTTGCATAGCAAGCCCTACTCCGAGGTTAACCGTAGTGGTGGTCTTTCCAACTCCGCCTTTTT
>CAVKLS010000112.1:0-5866 GCA_963657025.1 bacterium
GTGCGATGATCTTGCCTATGCGCTCTATAATTATGATTACAGCGATTTGTTAAGCCAAAATTATGACTGTGCGGACGATGATGAAGATGTTGTTGAAGCTAAATCAAAGGCATTAATAAAAGCGTGCGGAAGCAAAGAGAACGCATGTATCGAAGCGTTCAAGGAGCTTCAGAAAAATTCGGGAACGGACTATGACTTTATGTGGGACTATCTTTCACTCGATTTTGATAAGATATACAAGCGTGGAAGTATAGACGGTAACGATGCGGTAACAGTCAAATGCGAGCTTTATATTACGGCAAGAGATATAACATCTGATAATGATGACACAAACGAAAATTTTTATATCAACTTCGTTAATTACAACGGAGGATGGTACTACACTACTAAAGCACTGGACGGAGAATGATTATGAACGAAAACATAAAGAAAGCATTGGTTACGGCGTCCGATATCAAGGATTCCGTGAACGAGTCAATAAGAAAGAACGGGATAATTTCAAGACTGAAATTGGTCATAAAGTGCGAGAGAGCTTCTCTTGACAGAGAATACGCCGCACTGGGAAGATATTACTACAATAATCTTCGTGCCGAGAATATTCCCGAGTGCGAGGAGCACTGTAAAGAGATAGACGAGGGACTCAAGCGTGTTATAAGCGCAGAGGAGCACCTCATTAAGCTTGAAGAAAAATCCTGACGGAGGTAATTAAAGATGTCTACTTCGGTAACAAAAACCGTTTCATGTCCCAATTGCGGAGTTCCGCACGACATGGAAATTTTCACAAGTATAAATGCGGCGGACAATCCAGAGCTTAAGGAAAGAATTTTGAACGAGGATTTGTTTGATTTCAGATGTGAGCGCTGCGGCTACACCTGTCAGATAACATATCCGCTTGTTTACCATGACCCCACTGCGGGATTTATGGTTATCATGTACGCTCAGGGTCAGAGCGGAAACCACGAGGAGCCGCCGTTGTCTCTCAGAAATGTTGTAAAGCGCAAGGTGGACAGTCTTCCTAAGCTTAAGGAGAAAATCCTTATTTTCGATGCAGGATTTAACGATGTCGCACTGGAGCTTGTGAAGAACGCTCTTTGGGGAATAATCACAAAGACATATCAGAACACGGACGTTGACTGCTATTTCTCTAAAAAAGAGGTCGACGGTTCGCTTGAGTTTGCAATTTTCCTTGCGGGCAACGATAAGCCTGTTTACCATACAATCAAGGGTGAGGTTTATGAGCAGAGTGCCGAGGTTCTCCGTTCGCTGAATTTTACAGAGGGAAATAATTTTCTCACGGTAAACAGACAGCTTGCAGAGACGCTTCTTGCCGAATACAAGGAGGTCTGATGAGCACTACCGCAATATACGGAAATGCACTCGGCAATATTGTTGCCGTGCTGTATTTTCTTTTGTTTCAGGCGGGCGGCGTGCTTATCTCCTTCAGCATTCTGCGTGAGAAAAAGGCGGCGGAAAAGTTACTTGTCGGCAGTGTTTGCGGCTCGGTGATGCTTCAGTGGCTGCCGCTTCTCTTTGCGTTTATTTTCAATTTCACCGTGACGGCTCATCTTCTGGGTGCGGCTCTCATGGTGATTATAAGTCTCTTGGTGTTTTTGAAATTCGGCAAGGGAAAAATAGAGAGAGACAGGCTCAGTCCTGATTTTTCGGTGAGCTTTGTCATAATTGCGTTCACGACTGCAATTTACTTTGTTCTCGTTCTCAGCGGTCTTGAATTCAGAAACGGCGAGGTCTATTCAAGTCAGGCGACCTACGGTGACATGGCAATGCATCTCGGATTTATCACGAGTATAACCGAGCAGAAGATATTTCCGCCTCAGTACTCGATACTTCCCGGGCACAAGCTTGGTTACCCGTTTCTCTCTGACAGCATTTCATCGTCGCTGTATGTTTTTGGCTGTCATTTGAAGCTCGCTTATGTTCTTCCTATGCTTTTTGCGGGAGTTCAGGTTTTTCTCGGAGCATGGATGCTGTTCAAAAAGTGGCTTAAATCAAATGGCAAGGCTCTGGTGGCATGGGTGCTTTACTTTTGGTGCGGCGGTCTTGGATTTATCTATTTTCTGCCGTTCTCCGATACAAGCAATTTCACGAGAATTTTCACGGAATTTTACGAGACTCCCACAAATTTAATTGATAAAAATATCCGCTGGGTAAATATAATAGTCGATATGCTTTTGCCGCAAAGGGCAACTCTTTTCGGCTATGCCGTACTTTTCACGGTGCTTTATCTTCTTTACGAGGCGGTTTTCGGCTCTGATAAGGGCAAGACAAGAAATTTTGTGCTGTGTGCCGTTTTGGGCGGAGCACTGCCGATGATTCACACGCACAGCTTCGTTGCTCTCGCTCTGATAAGTGCGGTTTGGGTGCTTATCAGACTTGCGGGTGAAATAAACGAAATCGTTCCTAAGGCTGTTTTTGGATTTTTAATCATTTTCTTCACGCTCTACAGCCTTGTTATGAGCAGTGACACCATAAGGGAGTCTGATACAAATATGTATGTCTGCCTTATCGGTGCATTCGTTTTTGTCGTGGCAATCGTCTTTTTTGTCGTGCGTTACATTCGCAAAAACGGAATCAGGGATTTGGCACTCACGTGGGGCATATATCTTCTTGTAGTATGCGTTTTGGCTTTACCTCAGCTTATCACATGGACATTTAATCAGGCTTCGAGCGGCGGATTTATCAGAGGATATTTCAACTGGGCTAACCTCAGTGACAATTACATTTGGTTCTATCTTAAGAACATGGGCGTTGTTTTGGTAGCCTTTGTAATCGGCTTTTTCACGGGCAAAAAGGAAAATCTTCTCACTGCCGCTCCGTTTATGCTCATTTGGTTCATTGCCGAGCTTGTCGTGTTCCAGCCGAACACTTATGATAACAACAAGCTTCTTTATGTCGGTTATCTCTTTGTCTGTGGGATTGCGGCTGAGCTTTTGGCGAGAGTATACTCGAAGCTTAAAAGCAAAAAAGTCGTTAAATACGCACTTTCTGCCGCAGTGATGTTTTTCTGCGTGATTTCAGCCGTTCTGACTGTCGGAAGAGAGCTCTGCGCAGAGTATTGTCTGCTCGACGCCTCTCAGGTTAATGCGGCAAAATTCATAGAAGAAAACACAGAGCCTACTGATACCGTTTTGACTGACGACCGCCACAATAACGCTATTGCCGTTTTGACGGGAAGAAATATTGTTTGCGGTTCGGGAAGCTATCTTTACTATCACGGACTCGACTACTCTACAGAACAAAGCGATGAGCGGACGATGTACGAATATCCGAGCGAGAGTGTGTCGCTTTTCGAGAAATACCATGTCTCTTACATCGAGATTTCAAGTTACGAGCTTGCGGCATTCAGCGTAAATGAGGAAGAGATAGCGTCGATGTTTGAATTGGTCTATTCAGACGGAGCAACAAGAATTTACAAGACCGGGATTTGATTTTATGAGTAATTCAAGATTATCCGATATTTCTTATATCAGAGATGTCATGGAGAGGCACGGCGTTAATTTCGCCAAGAGCCTCGGTCAGAACTTTTTGATAAATCCGACCGTGTGCCCCAAAATGGCAGAAAAAAGCGGAGCACAGTTTGAGGCGGGAGCTGTTGAAGTAGGCCCCGGAATAGGAGTTCTCACATACGAATTGAGCAAGGTAAGCAAGAAGGTTGTTAGCATTGAGCTTGACAAGCGACTGCTTCCCGTTTTGGACGAGACTCTCTCTGAGTGTGACAACGTGAAAATCGTCAATGACGACATTATGAAAATAGACCTCAAAAAGTTGATTGACGAGGAGTTCGGCGGAGAAAAGGTTGCCGTGTGCGCAAACCTTCCGTATTATATAACTTCACCCGTTATCATGAGACTTTTGGAGGAGCGTCTGCCGATAAGCTCCATAACCGTTATGGTTCAGAAGGAGGCAGCAGAAAGACTTTGTGCCGAACCGGGCACAAGAGCCTGCGGAGCCGTGAGTGCGGCGGTAAGATATTATGCCGACCCGGAAATCCTATTTAGGGTAAACCGTGGCAGCTTCATGCCTGCACCGAATGTCGATTCTGCGGTAATCAGGCTTAATATACTTGACGAGCCGGGAGCAAAGGTGAGTGATGAGAAATTCTTCTTTAAATTCATCAAGGCGGCGTTCGGTCAGAGAAGAAAAACCCTAACAAATTCACTTTCCTCGGGTCTTGGCATAGGTAAGGAAACGATAAAGAACGCACTTCTTTCCCTCGGTCTTAACGAAAAGGCAAGGGCGGAGGAATTGAAGCTTCATGAGCTTGCGGCACTTTGTGAGGAGCTCGGAAAGGCGGAAAACTGATGGTTAATAAAATAGAGAAACTTGTTGCACTGATACTTCTGATTTCTGCATCGGTGCTTGCGATTGTTGGAATGATTGCGGGGCCGCTTGGCAGCAGCGTTATAAGCCTCGGCGCATCGATTTCGGCAGTTATTATTGCTTCTGCATTCATAGTTTTTGTGATGCTCGAAAAGAAAAAGTTTTGAACAATATAGGCACAGCCCGTGGAAAATCGGTCTGTGCCTTGTTTTTATCATAAATATTGCCGAAGTGCCTTCTCAAAGTCCTTGAGTGCCTTGGTATCTCCGTCCTCAATGGCATGCATTATGCAGTGGTCGAGATGTTCCGTGATGATTTCCTTACCCAAGCCGTTCAGTGCCGAGCGGACAGCCGAAAGCTGAATGAGTACCTCTGCGCAGTCCTCATCGTTATCAATCATCTTTTTTACATGCTCAAGATGTCCCACCATGCGGGAAATGCGGTTTATCTGGCGTTTTTTTGCCTGTGGGTCGTGAGTGTGATTGTGTGAATTTAAGTGGTTTTCTTCCGACATAAAAATCCTCCCTTGGTTAAACTGGGTCAACGAATCTGATAAATTTTAACATATATTGCGGTCTGTGTAAACAGATTTGGTAAGCCCAAGATTCAAGGGCGATTTAAAACAAGAGTGGAAAAATCGACTGCTTGTGAAAAAATATACATTCGATAGTGAATATTGCGTTAATAAATTCAATAATACTTTAATTTCAGGGAGTAGTGTGATATAATCTAATGAAAGTGTCCCGCCTTTTGCCGACAGTAACGGCAGAGGTTAACTTGAACAGAAATTCATAAATTGAAATAGGAAAGAGATTTTTCACATGTCTGAACTTAAGGTGAGAGAGCTTGCGCCGAATATAACCGCAAGAAATCTTATTGACCCCAAATTTAAGACGGTAAGAATAAGCGTTAATATGATAGTTCCGCTTGATAAGGAATATGCCGCATGCAATGCGCTTATGCCGTCGATTGTCTCCCGAGTAACTAAGGATTTTCCCGATTACAGAAGTCTTTCGAGATATCTGAGCGCACTTTACGGTGCTTCGCTTTCTTCGGGACTTTCCAAAATCGGAGATAACCAGATTCTGACAGTTGCCGCAGCAGGTATCAGCAATCGCTATGCATTTGACGGCGAGAACATTGCGGAGAGACTGACAGCGCTTATTTCATCGGCGGTTTTTGATCCGCTTATTGAGGATGACGGTTATTTTCCCGAGGACAGTATCCGCCAGGAAAAGCGCCAGCTTTTAGAAACAATCAACGCAAACTACAACGATAAAAAATCATGGGCTAAGCGCCGTGCACTTGAGATTTTCTACGAGGGAGAGCCTGCGGCAATCAGCCGTTACGGTACAAGAAAGACGGTCACGGCGGTCACGAAAGAAAGACTTATCGAGGCTTGGATCAAGCTTATGCGTGAAGCAAGATTCGAACTTTTCGTCAGCGGTGACTGCGACTTCGATTCCGTTTGCAGAACTTTCAAGGATTTTTTGGAGTACGACCGAGAGCCCACTCATATCACGAACAG
>CAVKLS010000113.1:0-5863 GCA_963657025.1 bacterium
GTTTAACGGGTTTCATAATTCTTCCTCCCCAAGCAGCATAGCAACAAGCTTGTCGGCATCTTTTTGAGCGTTTTCTTTAAGCTCCGACTTTTCTTTATCCGCAATAAGTTCAGACACAAAATCTATGATTTTCTCGTCCTCCTCACTTGCGGAAGCCTTGTTTCTGAACTCCAAAAAGCCTTTGAAAAGCTCAGAAACGGTTTTCTCTTCGGTTTTCTGACGTTTTTCCTCGGCCTCGCCCTCCCGTTTCTCTCTGATTGGCTCGTGAGTGAAGGTCATCAGTCTGGAATCATGCGCCTCTGCCAGAAGCGTCAGCTCGTCATAAGCAGTCGGAGAAATTCTCTCGTCCGTCAGAATGACATGGATATACTTTCCGTGAATATCCTTTTGTACGGGATTTCCCTTTGCATCAAAAACATTTGCGACGCCGCTTGCTTTCGCACCGAGAATATCCGCCAAGCTGCCTTTAAGCTCGACAAGCGGATGAAGCGGCTCTATTTCCTTAAGTTTTATTTCAATATTTCCTTTTTGAGAAAGATTTATTACAACGGCACCCTTATGCGGAAATTTCAACTCATCGAATTTAAAGCAAAGCGGCGAACCAGCATAGCGCACACAGCTTTTTCCGACCGTCAGTCCTGCGTGCACATGACCGAGTGCGACATAATCGAAATCATAAAAAGCGTCCGCAGAAATACTTCCGACATTTCCGACAGACATATCGCTCTCCCCGTCACTCACCGTCTGATGAGCTACCAAGACATTTCTCTCGGAAAAATCGATATTCTGCATGGCAAGATATTTTCGAACAGCCTCGTCATAGGTCCTCGGTCTTTCCTCAAATCCCTCGATGCCGTCAAATTCAGCGGGAAAACAGTACGGAAGAAGCCAGAAGGTCACCTTGCCGAATTCGTCCTCAAGGCTTACATGCTTCAGCTCTTTTTGAATTTTGCCGTTTATATAAAGTCCGCTTTTTTCCGTCAGACTGTTTAGAAATGACAGCTTATAACCCGAATCATGATTTCCCGAAACTGCCATAACCTTAATGCTTCTCTCTGCCAGCTGTGTGAAAAATTCATCGGCAACCGTCACCGACTCGTCTGACGGAGAGCTTCTGTCATAAATATCTCCTGCAACCAAAACGGCATCGGGCTTCTCATCGTCAACAAGCTTCATAAACTGATTTACCCAATATCTCTGGTCTTCAATAAGCGAAAATCCGTGCATTCCCTTGCCGAAATGCAAATCGGCAACGTGAATGAGCTTCATAGCAATCTTCCTTTCAGTTCCTCTTTATATTTTCTTTAAGTATATCATCAAAAACAGAGCTTCTCAACCGATTATTTACATTTGCAATCTTGCTTTCTTTGTTTTGGTACAGCAAAAATCCGACATCTCAAAAAGAAATGTCGGATAGAAACATTTATGAAATTTTAGCCGAGTCTGCCCATAAGATGCTCGATGTTAGCGTAAACAGGAAGACCATTCTCAAACGGAACGCTGACTTCACCCTGAATAAGGGGTCTGAGATAGTCCATAAATTCGGGAGTTATATCGTTTCCTCTCTCGTTTATCCACTCTCTCGGAACTTTCTTTACCTTGTTTGCAATCTCGGACACATCCGCCGCAACAAGCTCCGTCTTATACGGCTTGTCAGAAACTCTGTGCAGAGAAGCCATCACTCCGCTCATACCCTGTTCTGCCAAACCTGCCGCAAACTTACCAAGCTCAAAGCTCTCGTCAATGTCCGTCTTGGAAGAAATGTGTCCCGCACAACGCTGGGGAATATTGACCTCGATACTTCTCGCTTTAATACCGATTTCTTCCTTGACGAAATTCTCAAGTCCCTTGCTTATGCCTGCAAGCTGTCCGTGACCGAATGCATCGACAATTCCCTCGGAAGCATTGACATACTTTCCGTCCGGACGCTTAACGCCCTCGGCAATGGCAACAACAACATTCTTTCTTATCTTAAGTCTGTTTTCAACATCCTCAAGGAATTTCTCCGCCGTGAATGTGCTTTCGGGAAGATAGATAAGCTGAGGAGCGTCGTCAAACTCGTTTCTTGCAAGTGCCGTTGCCGCAGTGAGCCAGCCCGTGTCTCGTCCCATAACCTCAACTATGGTGCACTGTCTCAAATCGTAGATAGCCGTATCGTATGCGATTTCACGCATTGTTGTGGCAATATACTTTGCGGCACTGCCGAAGCCGGGTGTGTGGTCGATATTGAAAAGATCGTTATCAATCGTCTTGGGAACACCGATAATTCTGACATCGGAGCCGATTCTCTTTCCGTAAGCAGAAAGCTTGTCTGCGGTATCCATAGAATCGTTGCCGCCGACATAGAAAAATGCACCGATATTCATCTTCTCAAAAACAGAGAACATCTGCTCGTAAGACTCGGGGTCATTTTCATAATCGGGAAGTCTTACTCGGCACGAGCCGAGGTACATGGCAGGCGAAATCTTGAGGGACTCAAGCAGTGCCCTGTCCTTGAAGCTCTCGGAAAGCTCGATAAACTTCTCAGCCTTAAGACCCGAGACGCCGTGGATTGCTCCGTAGATTTTGTCGTATTGACCGCTCTCGTTCACAGCAGAAATAAGTCCCGCAATGCTTGCGTTAATTGCCGATGTCGGGCCGCCGGACTGAGCTATCATACAATTCTTTTTAGTCATATTATTTCTCCAACAATAAATTAATTCATACAATAAAGCAGACTAGTCCCCTAAAAAAGGGGCGACATCCGCACTCTGTTCTAATTTGATTATACACAATTTTGTACTTCTTGCAAATAGCGAAGATAAATCTTGTAAGAACCTATAAAAAACTTAAACCTTAAGTAAGGCTTTTTTACGAGGACGAAAAAGTTTTCGTGCAAAAAACAATTTTTTCCTCTTTTCTTTTTTGTCTGGTACAACAAGACAAGCGAAAAATGCCGATTTTTGCACTTTTTTCGGGTCTTGAAAAAAGCCTGTTAAAATTTTTTTGATTTTTTTGAAAATTTCTCTTGACTATTTCGTATAAGCTATGCTATAATTCAACAGTCGCAAGGAGAGACACGCGGGTGTAGCTCAACGGTAGAGTTCCAGCCTTCCAAGCTGGCTACGTGGGTTCGATTCCCATCACCCGCTCCAAGCCTTCGGGCTATTTCTTTGTGACATGCGCCAATAGCTCAGCTGGATAGAGCAACTGCCTTCTAAGCAGTAGGCCAGGGGTTCGAGTCCCTTTTGGCGCGCCAAATATGGTGGGATTAGCTTAGTTGGTTAAAGCGCTAGTTTGTGGCACTAGAGACCATCGGTTCGAATCCGATACCCCACCCCACATTTACAAACAGCACGGAGCTTTTAATCGAGCTCCGTGTTCTAGTATAATGGGCTGTCGCCAAGCGGTTAAGGCATGGGACTTTGACTCCCACATTCGCGCGTTCAAATCGCACCAGCCCAGCCAGCCGGAACAGTTCTTCTGTTCCGGCACTTTTCATTTTATGGAGTAAATTATGTCTGAATATAAACTGATTGCATTTGACATGGACGGCACACTTCTCAATTCCGAAAAAACCATTTCCCCCGACACGCTTTCCGCCGTAAACCGTGTCTTTGACAGCGGAAAAGAAGCAGTTCTCTCAACGGGAAGATGCATTGCTGAGCTTCGTGATATTTTTCCGCTTATTCCCCGTCTTCGCTATGCCGTTTCCACAAGCGGCGGACTTGTCTATGATATTAAGGAGAAAAAAAGCATATTTTCAAAGGTAATCGAGCCGAGCCTTTGCGATGAAATCTTCAGTACCATTACAAAAAGAGATGTTATGCTTCATATTTTGACTGCAGAAAGGTCAATCGTCTCAAAAGAGCAAGAAGAAAATATGGCTCATTTTCATATGGGCGTATATAAGAGTATGTACGATAAAATTGCGACTATCGTGGATGACCCGATAGAATTCATCCGTGATAATCACGAGGACATCTACAAAATCAACCTCTACCACACCTCGCAAGAAGAGCGTGATAAATCAAGACGCCAGCTTGAGAAGCTCGGTCTTGAGATAATCGACTCAGAAATCACTTCAATCGAATGTTCTCCAAAAGGAGTGACCAAGGGTACGGGATTGGTCGCACTTTGCGAGCACCTCGGCTTTGGCATTGATAAGGCAATCGCAGTCGGCGACTCCGACAATGACCTCGATGTTCTCTCAAAGGCAGGACTTGCGATAGCCATGGGAAATGCGAACGACAGAGTCAAAGCCGCCGCCGACATCATAGTGTCCGACAACGACCATGACGGATGTGCAGACGCTGTTGAAATAATGCTTGAATCTTAATAAAGCAAAACGCTCCGATGTTTAATTCGGAGCGTTTTCTTATACTGATATTTACAATATTAAAATCACTGCTTCTTGAAACGGATGACATTCCAGCTTGATTTTGTAAGCAAGGACTTGTACTCACTTCCGTCAAGAACAGTTCTGTCATTCACCGTCTTCGGTGTGACTGCCTCGGAAACAGCCGTGTTCACTGCTTTCATATCATCATTTTCGAGAACAATATGCTCGACCGCCTTGTAACCGTCAAAGCTTCTCAAATCGATATCCATGACAATGTCATCAGTGACGCTTCTGTTGACCGCAAAAACGGTGAGCTCGTCCTTCTCATAATTCCATACGGGTATGGAGACAACATCGGTGACATCTGCGAAATCCTTTGTGTCGTGCTTTGACGAGGTGAATACAGGCTGAAGTGCAATTCCTCTGCCGTATTTTGATGCATGAAGCAGCGGATAGTAAATCGTCTGACGCCATGCGGGGCCTTCCTCCTCCGTCATAATCGGAGCGATAACATTTACAAGCTGAGCCATGCACGCAATCTTCACTCTGTCAGAATGCTTCATAAGCGTTATGAGCATAAGTCCGACCAAAACAGCGTCCTCGAAATCATAATGATCCTCTAAAAGATGCGGTGCAATCTGCCACGGACGGTTCTTCATCGTATCGTCGTCTTCCTCATTTGCGTGGAACCAAACATTCCATTCGTCAAAGGAAAGCTTCATGGTTTTCTTTGAGCGTTTCTTTGCCTTGACGTAGTCGCAGGTCGACTTAACGGTATTTATGAAGTAATCCATATCGTCGCTCTGAGCGAAGAAATTCTCCGTGTCGTTGAAACGGTTACCGTAGTACTGGTGAAGTGAAATGTAATCCACACTGTCATAAGCCCACGAAAGTGCGGTATCCTCCCACTGTGGGAAGGTAGGCATACTGCTCGATGAGCTTCCGCAAAGTACAAGCTCAATACTCGGGTCGATTATCTTCATTGCCTTTGCCGTTTCGTCGGCAAGATGACCGTACTCGTCGGCTGTCTTGTGTCCCGTCTGCCAGGGACCGTCCATCTCGTTTCCGAGATTCCATACCTTTATGTTGTGCGGCTCCTTGTAGCCGTGCTTCACACGCAAATCGGCATACTTAGTACCAGCCGGCATATTGCAGTACTCAAGCAAATTGCAAGCCGCCTCAATTCCTCTCGTTCCGAGGTTAAGTGCCTGCATAGGCTCTGTGCCGACCTTCTTGCACCATGAAGCAAACTCGTTGATTCCGACTAAATTCGGCTCGGTGCTTCTCCATGCAAGCTCGAGTCGCTTCGGTCTTTCCTCAACGGGTCCGACA
Organism: bacterium; assembly: GCA_963657025.1. Classification (GTDB taxonomy): domain Bacteria; phylum Bacillota; class Clostridia; order Oscillospirales; family Acutalibacteraceae; genus SIG603. The sequence continues at coordinate 5,654 of CAVKLS010000113.1, forward strand.
CTGTCCTCCCAGTAAAAGTTAGATACGAAGTTTCCGCCCGGGTAACGCACAATCGGAATATCAAGCTCCTTCACAAGCTCGATAACATCCTTTCTGAATCCCTGCTCGTCAGCCGATGAATGATTCGGCTGCCAGATGCCGCCGTAGACCGCTCTTCCCAAATGCTCGATGAACGAGCCGTAAATGCGCGGGTCAATGCGGGAGATGACA
>CAVKLS010000114.1:0-5793 GCA_963657025.1 bacterium
GAGCAAGGGAATAGACCACTTCGAGATAGCACATCTTTTCACTCAGTGGGGAGCGAAATTCACTCCGAAAATAGTGGGCGAGAACGGCGAAAAGCTGTCGGGCTGGTTCCTTTCTGCCGATTCGGAGGAATACAAAAAGCTGATTATTCCGCTTATCCGTGAATTGAAAGAATTTCTGAAAAAAACAGGAAGACTTCAGAATTGTTATTTCCACATATCGGACGAGCCGAGCGATGAAAACATAGAAAGCTATAAAAAAGCGGTGGAGCTTGTCAGGGACGAGCTTAGTGACTGCAAGGTTATGGATGCGCTTTCCGAGCCGAAATTTTACGAGCAGGGTCTTGTGAAAATTCCCGTTGCGTCAAATGACAGAGCAGACGAATTCATTAAGAAGGGCATTTCGCCGCTATGGACATACTATTGCTGTGCTCAGGGAAGAGGCAATGTGAGCAACCGTTTCATTGCCATGCCGTCCGTGAGAAACAGAATAATCGCACTTGCGCTTTACAAATACAATCTTGAGGGTTTTCTTCACTGGGGCTACGATTTTTATTACAGTGAGGAATCAAAAAGACTTCTATCGCCGTTTCTGACTACGGACGGCGACTGTTCGTTCCCTGCAGGAGATCCGTTTTCTGTCTATCCCGGTGCGGACGGAAAGCCCATGCCGTCCATAAGGCAGCTCGTTTTCTTCGATGCGCTTCAGGATATGAGGGCGTTCTCACTTCTGGAGGAGCTTGGTATGAGCCGTGACGAGGCGGTGCATTTCATTGAGAAGGAAGTCGGAGAGAAGATAAGCTTCAGAGACTTTCCGAAGAAAAGCGAAAGCTTCTTTGATCCTTACTTTATTTTGAATGTCAGAGCCGCAGTCAACAAGAAAATAAAAAAGCTAATCAAAAAGAAAAACAAGTCAGAGTAAAAATCAAAAGAAAAGACAGAGTAAATATGTCTGCTTTTTATTTACAACAGTTATAATAAGTGGTATATAATATGGAAAACAAAAACATTATGTCAAGGGGCGCTTTCACAAAGCTTGCCCTCACAACAGCAATGCCTATTATGATTCAGAGCTTTATCAGCACACTGGTAAACTCTGCCGATACTCTCATGTTAGGCTATGTAAGTCAGGATGCCATGAGCGCATCGTCTCTTGCCAACCAGTATGTAAACATACTATTCTGCGCATTCTACGGCATGACCGCCGCCGCTTCCGTTCTTGCTTCTCAGTATTACGGAAAGGGAGACAAGCACGCAGTCGAGAAGGTTCTCGGTCTTGCAATCAGAATAACCATGATAATTTCGTTCGTCGCATTTTTGCTGGCGGTAATTTTTCCCGGGGTTATCATGAGAATCTACACAAATGATCCTGCAATCATCAAAGAGGGCATAGTATATCTCAGAATAGTCGGCTTTTCCTTCCTGTTCATGGGATTTACTCAGATTTATCTGAGTGTTTTGAGAAGCTGTGAGAGACTCACTCTGCCAAGTGTGATTTATGTTATCTCACTTCTCGTCAATGTGTTTATCAACGCAACCTTTATTTTCGGCTTCTTCGGACTTCCGAAGCTCGGACTTGTCGGTGTCGCACTCGGAACGGTCACTGCTCGTGTGGTAGAGTTCGTCATTTGCATGGTGGACTCGATAAGAAGTAAGGGAATTAAATTCAGAATTAAGTATTTCTTTGAAAAATCGGGTGTGCTTGTCAAGGATATGATGAGCCTTGCACTTCCGAGCCTTGTCAACGATATCTTGTGGAGTCTTGCGTGCTCCGTTTATGCTATAGTTATGGGCCATCTCGGCAGTGATGTCGTTGCCGCAAACTCCGTTGCGGTCATTGCTGTTAACTTAGGCGCAATTGCTTGCCGCGGCTTTGCGAATGCCACAACCATAATCGTCAGCCGTTCTCTCGGCGAGAACAACAAGCAGGCGGCTAAGGTTTATTCTCAGAGAATGCTTGTCATAACTACCGTTGTTGCCGTTGTAGGTGCGGGGGTTATCATAGCCATAAGACCCGTGCTTGTGGGATTCTATACAGGAAAAATCACTGATGCCGCAATCGAGCTTTTAAGCACCATGCTTCTCATGCAGACAATAAGACTTGTCGGCGAGGGAATCAACACATGTCTTATCTGCGGATGCTTCCGTGGCGGCGGAGACGCAAAGTTCGGCATGATACTCGACGCTATTTTCATGTGGTGCGTAGCCGTCCCCCTTATGGCACTTGGAGCATTTGTATTCAAGCTTCCTGCAATTTGGGTATACCTCATCATGTGCCTTGACGAGTGGTACAAGATGCCACCTACCTTTGTCCATTACTTAAAATTCAACTGGCTGAAGAACATAACAAGAGACAATATCTGATAAAAAACAACCGAGCTTGCCAAAACGGAAGCTCGGTTGTTTGCGTAAATATTGTGTAAGTGTTGTAAGCTTGAGAATTATTTGACCTTGAAAATCTTATTCAAGGCATAGATGCAAAGAATGATTACCGCAATGACAAGGAACACACCAAGCATTCCCTTGCCCATGTACTGCAGGCTGTTTACAAAAGCGTCTATATTAAACATGTGCTCCTCCTTAGTGAATCATATTTAAGATGATGCCGCCGGCGATGACCGAGGCAATCTGACCTGATACGTTGGCACCGACTGCGTGCATGAGTAAGAAGTTCTGATTATCTTCCTTCTGACCCATTTTATGAATGATACGGGCTGACATCGGGAATGCGGAGATACCTGCCGCACCTATCATCGGATTTACCTTTTCCTTTACGAAGAGGTTTACTATCTTAGCGAAGATAACACCGCCTGCGGTGTCGGCAACGAATGCGATGAGACCGAGTGCCAGAATCTTGAGAGTGTCCACATTGAGGAACTCTGCGGCGGTCATGTGTGCGGTGATGGTGATTCCGAGGAAAAGCGTGATGAGGTTTGCGAGAACCTTCTGTGCGGTATCGGAAAGGCTGTTGAGAACACCGCACTCACGGATGAGGTTACCGAACATCAAGAAGCCGATTAAAGCGGCTGAACGGTTGGAAACAATACCAACGATTGCTGTGATGACAATCGGGAAGAGAATTTTGGTTGTCTTGGAAACAGCTCCCGGAGCGTATTTCATGCGGATGAGACGCTCTTTCTTTGTTGTGAGAAGCTTGATGACGGGCGGCTGAACAATCGGAACAAGTGCCATGTAGGAATAAGCGGCAACCGTTATCGCTCCGATGTACTGAGAATCGAGCACATTTGCAACGAAAATGGAGGTTGGGCCGTCTGCGGCACCGATGATAGCAATGGAAGCGGCGTCGTGAAGGTCGAAGTTCAGAAGGCTTGCCATGCTGAGTGTGAAGAAGATACCGAACTGGGCGGCTGCTCCGAAAATAAACAGCTTGGGATTTGAAAGCAGCGGCTCAAAGTCTATCATCGCTCCTATACCGATGAAGAGAAGAAGCGGGAAAAGCTCGTTTGCTATACCGCTGTCGAAAAGAAGCGTGAGCACACCCACATCGTCGCCCTGAGTTATTGCGCCCGAAAGCGGAAGGTTGACGAGAATCGTACCGAAGCCGATTGGCAAAAGAAGCGACGGCTCCATGTCCTTTTTTATGGCGAGATAGATGAGTATTCCGCCGATGCACCACATCACGGCATGCTGCCAAGTGACGTTGAGTACGTTTGAGAACAGTTCGTAGAAGAAGTTCATAGTGTCTTTCCTTTCAATATATTCTTTTTTGGCAAAATAAAAAACGAGACCTTTATTCTGCCTTAGGCTGAATAAAAGTCTCGCACATTACAACATATACGGACAGTCAAAATCGACTGTCGTGCTGACGCATACATTACAGATATCTCTGTTTGCTACTCCCTTTTATGACTATAATTGTACGGATAATTTAACTTTTGTCAAGAGGAAAACGCAAATATTATTTGTCAGTCAAGAGTGAGTCTGACCGCTCTTTTCCACAGATTAATGCCAAGCGGAAGAGTGATTATCTCTGCGGCAACGAAGCTTATGAAGATAAGGTTGACGCTTCCGAAACGGGAGAGAATAAAGACGAGAATAATCGGAAGGACAGCTTGTCTGGTCATGGTCAGAATCATGCTGTCGGTTCCCCTTGAAAGTCCCTGAAATGACGGAGCGAGGGACAGGCTCGGTATGGAAACAAGCCATGCCAGTGCCATAATTCTGAGGGCAGGAATGCCTATATTTGCCATATCTTCGGAAGCGTCAAAGAGGCGCATAATCGCAAACGGGAAGCATTCAAGTAGAATAAGGATTATGCCGTAGACCATGAAAGAGAATACCATAGCAAAACGTACGGTTTCGTGAATTCTCTGCGGCTTTTTCGCACCGTAGTTGTAAGCCACAATCGGAATAATACCCAGTCCTATGCCGTTTGCGATTACGACAGCGAGGCTCTGAATTCTCGTGCACACGCCGTAAACCGCAACGGCGGTAGAGGAAAAGACAATGAGTATGGAGTTCATTGCAATTCCGACAATCGACATTATCACCTGAACGAGTGAGGACGGAAGACCGACCTTTAAAATAGCGACGATACTTTCTCGGTCAGGCTTCAGCGTGAATGAGATGGGAATTGTCTTGTTGTGCTTTCGGTTTATCAGAATTCCTGCAATACAGCCCATGGCAGAGCCGATTCCCGTGGCGAGTGCAGCACCTGTAGTGCCCATGGCGGGGAGTCCGAAGTAACCGAAAATGAAAATCGGATCTAAAATAAGATTTGTAATTGATCCGGCTGAGAGAGTATATAAGAAGAGATGCGATTTTCCGCTTGCGATAACAAAACGGTCAAATACCCACTGTCCCATGTTAAAAACAGCGAACATCATACATACGGTGAGGTACTGAATTCCGTAATTTGTGATTTCTTCATTTCCGCCCGATTGCCATAAGAAATACGGTCTTGCGATTAAGAGTACCAGAACTGTGATGAAAATTCCCGAGATAAGAGCAAGAAAAATAGCGGCTGAAGCGGCTTTTTTAACGGCATTTTCGTTTTTTTCGCCGAGCGCCTTTGAGATGACGGCATTCAATCCTACGGCAATTCCGCATCCGAATGCCGATGAGAGGGTTTGAATAGGTGCCGAGAGCGAAAGTGCCGTGAGAGCGTTTTCCGAAACATATGACACAAATATGCTGTCAACAAAATTATAAAGCGAGCTTATGAGCAAGGATAAGGTAAGTGGGATACTTGTCTGAATAAGCAGCTTTTTGACGGATAATGTGCCCATGCGATCGTCAGTCATTAAGTATACTTCCCTTCATTGATTTGTTTGAAAAAAGTATAACATTAAAGTTTTGTTTAATGTCAATGACTCAGAAGGAGCTTTTGGGCGTTTTGCATATACTTGTTATCTATTGCAAGTCATAAATTATATTTATGAAAAAGTACGGGACAATTAAGCATTGCCCCGTACGGAAAATTTCATCTGTTTATCTTTTAATCAAAAGAACCGTGAAATCATTTACGTTTGTGCCTGTTGCACCAGTGATGATAAGTCCTTCGCTTGCCTTTAAAGCGTTGTAAGCGTCGTTCTCTTTGAGAACGGAGAAAATATCAATGCCCTGAGCCTTTAGCTTAGACTTTGTCTCACCGTCTGAGTAGCCGCCTGCGGCATCGCACGGGCCGTCTGTTCCGTCGCTTCCCACGCTGAAAACAGCCGTGTTCTCAAGTCCCGAGATACCTTCTGCGGCGGAAAGAGCAATTTCCTGGTTTCTTCCGCCCTTTCCCTTGCCTGTGAGGTGAACTACGGTTTCGCCGCCTGCGATGAAAGCTAT
>CAVKLS010000115.1:0-5745 GCA_963657025.1 bacterium
GTGCACGGATGACTGTAACAGGATCCATTCCCTGCCAAAGGATATGAGAAGGATCGAAGTTAGCACCGATCTCAGGACCGACAGCCTTACGAAGCTTCAAGAGTGTCTGTGTGCTGTAAACACAGAAGCCGGGATGCATCTCGAGACCGATCTTTGTTACGCCGTGAGCCTTAGCGAACTCAACGAAGTTCTTCCAGTAAGGAATGAGGCACTCGTTCCACTGATAGTCAAGAATCTCACCGAAATCGTTCGGCCATGGGCATGTAACCCAGTTTGGCTTCTGGCTTGTCGGGGAATCACCCGGGCAACCGGAGAAGCACTCGATATTGTCAATGCCGTATTTCTCAGCCATGAGAACAGCATCACGCATAGCCTTGTCAGACTCTGCGGCAAATTCCTTGTTAGGATGAACAGGGTTTGAATGAGCAGAGAAGCCTGATACGATGATACCTGTATCGTCAAGAGCCTTCTTCCACTCTGCATATGCAGCCTCGTCGTTAAGAAGAATGTCTGCGTTGCAGTGATCATTTCCCGGATATCCGCCGACACCGACCTCAACAGCCTGAATGCCCTTGGATGCAAAATACTCTAAAGCCTCACGCCACGGAAGGTCCGCACGAAGGTTAGAACAAACACCGATTTTCATTGGTAATACACTCCTTACAAAAAAGAATTCATTATTTCCTCAGCTGTCTTTTTCACCAGCCTTCTGCTGTCATTATACATTTATACAACAAAAATTGCAATAGATTGCAGTTAAATTTGTTCAAAAAACGCATAACATTTTTGTAACCTTATCGGCAGATTACACAAAATTCCATGCGGCTGTTTTTGTGCATAATCTCTAATTGAGAACAAAAAAACGTGAACCGCCGCAATAAATCGAAGCCAGCTGATTTTTTATGATATTTTGAGCCTGTTCCCTCTCAGCTTACAAACTGGAAAACACAGAATGCCGCATAAATCAAAAGCATGATTATTCCCTGGAATCTCGAGAGCTTTCCCTTGAGAAGTGCGGGCAACGACAGAATGAGCATAATGATGACCATAAGCGGCAAATCGACAAGAAGACTTGAGTTCATTCCCAGAATCTGCTTGCTGTTCGGAACGACAAACGGTGAGAGTGTGACGGAAACACCGCTGACAAGTACAAGATTAAATACATTTGCACCGATGATGTTACCAAGCGAAAGGTCGCTGTGTCCTTTGATAAGCGATGTAATAGCCGTGACAAGCTCCGGAAGCGATGTTCCGAGTGCGACAAATGTGAGAGCGATGACCGACTCGGGAACGCCAAGAGTCTGAGCGATAATCGTTCCGTTGTCAACAAGGAGATTTGCGCCGACAGCAATCAAAACAGCTCCGATAATGAGGAAAATAATCATCTTCGACATTTTCATTTGCTCTTCGTCTTCCTCATGCACCTCGGGCTTTTCTCCGCCTGTCATTTGCTTGACGTTAACTATCATGTAGATGACAAACACAAGAAGCATGATAATTCCCATGACTCTCGTGAATTCGCCCATCACATAAGCGGCAATACAGTAAATAGCCGCCGCAATGAAAAAGAACAGCACAGGGGTTTTCAGCGTCTTGGGGTCTACCTTGCTCGGTCTTACGGCTATTGTTATTGCGGCAATGAGTGCGGCATTGCAGATAACCGAACCGATAGCGTTTCCGTAGGCTATCTCACCGTGACCCGAAACCGCCGACATAGACGATACCATAACCTCGGGGAGAGTTGTTCCTATGGAAACAACAGTCGCTCCGATTAAAAGCTCGGGAAGGTGAAATTTTCTTGCGAGTGCGCTTGCACCGTCAACAAACCAGTCTCCGCCCTTGATAAGGCAGACAAGACCGACAGCAAATAAAAATACTGCTTTTAACATTTTTCTTCTCCTCTATTTTTTACTTCTTATCCTAAAAGTGCCCGCCCGTGAATTTGTATACTGTATCACAAGCGTTATTAAAGTATACCACAAAACGACACAAAATCAATATCCTTGCGCTACTTTTTATAAATGTTATAAAAATGCTCTGGAACTATTGAAATCTGACAGGCGGTCTTCCACACGGTTCTCCTAATAACCACATTCATAAATATTACTTTATTTAAAAAGCATATTGTGATAAACTTAGTTTACAGCAAATCACAAAGGAGAGATAACCATGGAAGACGAACTTTTACCCTGCCGAGTTTGCTTTGAGGACTGCGGCTACATTGAAGAGGAAGGCGGCTGGTGCGTTTACGCTATTTGCGGCAACTGCGGCTCTGCAACCGCATTTATTCAGTACGACAGCGACAACGACAAGCTTGACGCAATAAAGCGTGCTTCTCAGCTTTGGAACATGGGCAAGGTTATTGCCGAAAGAAGAAGCGAGTAATTTTATCAAAAAACATTCGGAACAACCCGTATTTCGCAAAATAAATACGGGTTGTTTTTATTTGAGACACATATCTCAAATTTTCTCTTAAATCCATTGACAGCGTTCTTTGTATTCTGTATACTTTGATCATAGGTGAATACCTGACGATTGAAGTTTTTATGAAACAATCATCAATGGTGTGGAGGAATTATTTATGGCAAACGAAAAAAAGACAGAATACGGCTTTAATTTGGTCGAAAACAAAAACGGCCCTACCCTCGGTTATTGCCCCGATTCGGGCGTAAAAATCATCGAGAAGGACGGTCTTTACTTCAAGGACTTCCTCGGTGACGGCGAGCTTCTCCCTTATGAGGACTGGAGACTTCCCGCAGAGAAAAGAGCAGAAGACCTCGGCAAGCGACTTAACGTCGAGCAGGTAGCGGGACTTATGTGCTTCTCCGCTCACCAGTTCGGTATCAAGCCGGAGGTCAGCGACGACCAGAAAAAGTTTCTCGACCAGCATCTTCGCTCGGTTCTCAACTCGGCAGGTCTTTCGGGCGATCCCGACGAATATCAGATAGCATGGTCAAACAATATGCAGAAATATGTTGAGGGCAAGGACTTTGGTATTCCGTGCTACTTTGCATCCGACCCAAGAAACGGACAGGGCGTTTCCGACTGGCCGGGCAACCTCAGCTTAGCGGCTACATTCGATCCCGAAATCGCCTTTGAATCGGCAAAGTGCCAGTCGAAGGAGCTTCGTGACCTCGGCGTTGCATGCTTCCTCGCTCCTCAGGTAGACATTTCCTCCGAACCACGTTGGTTCAGAAATGCCGGCACATTCGGCGAGGATCCCGCACTTTCAAGAGATATGGTTCGTGCATTCTGCGACGGACTCCAGTCAACATTTGACGAGGACGGAAACGACATCGGCTGGGGCAAGGATTCTATCACCGCAATGGCAAAGCACTGGACGGCAGAGGGCTCTTCAGAGGGCGGCAGAGAGGGTCACATGGAGGGCGGCAAATACTCCGTTTTCCCAAACAACAACTTTGAAGCACTCACCGTTCCGTTTGTTGACGGTGCCTTCAACCTTAAGGGAAAGACAAAGACAGCTCAGGCTGTTATGAGCTCATATGCCGCCGCATACACAGAGGATAAATCTCTCGGTGAGATTGTCGGCTCGAGCTATTCAGAATACAAAATCAAGAAGCTTCTGCGTGAGCATTACGGCTTCACGGGTGTCGTCTGCACCGACTGGATGGTTCTCAACGAGGGCATGAACGAGGGCAAGAGATACCAGGGCGGGGGCGAATACATTGAGAGAAGCGATGTCACACCGGGCGAAAGAGCATTCATGGCTATCATGTGCGGCGTCGACCAGATGGGCGGCTGCTCCAATCCTCAGGTTCTCATAGACGCTTACAATTTCGGCTGTGAGAAAGTCGGCAAGGACGTCATGGACGAAGCATTTGCAACGAGCGCAAAGAGACTTCTTCAGGGCTATTTCCTCACGGGTCTTTTTGAAAATCCGTACCTTGACGAGAAAGCCGCTCTTGCCGATGTCAACTCCGAAGACAAGCAGGAAGAGGCTCTCAAGGCACAGGTCAAAGCTGTTGTCATGGTAAAGAACGAGAATTCGGCTATTTTACCTCATTACAAGAGAATTAAGGTTTATGTACCAGCACTTTACGAGGCACCGCACAAGGACATGGATCACGTAAAGGGATTGGTTATCACGGACGCAAAGGTAAGCTATCCGATAAGCATAGAGACCATGGAAAAGTACTTTGATGTAGTCACCGACCATGTGGACGGTGCAAACGTCACAAGACTTACAGAGGAAGAATTAAAGGGCGTAGATCTCGTTCTCATTCCGGCTAAAGAACCGGGCAACTCATTCCCACAGGACGGAAGAGATCCCGACAACATGAAATTCGTTCCGATTACCCGTCAGTACGGAAAGTATGTCGCAAACGGCCCGTATGTAAGAAAGGTTTCTATCGCAGGAAACACACTTCCCGACGGAACAAAGGAGAACCGTTCTTATTTCGGCGAGGAAGCACTCACAACAAACCCCGAGCAGCTTGATCAGATTCTTGAAGCAGCCGCTATGGCAAAGAAAATCGGTGTTCCAAGCGTTGTCGCAATGTTTATGGGCAGACCGATGTGCTTCCACGAGTTTGAAAAAGAGGTTGACGGTATCGTAGTCACATTCTCACAGCCATCCAATTACGGCGGAGGAACAGCATCCAGCGAGGCTCTCGCTCAGATTGTCGCAGGCGTAAGCGAGCCGAGCGGACTCCTTCCGATGCAGATGCCGAAGGATATGGACGACGTCGAGAGACAGGCTGAGGATACTCCACGTGACATGGAGTGCTACACTGACTCTGTAGGAAACAAGTATGACTTTGCTTACGGACTCAACTATTCTGGCGTAATCAAGGACGACAGAGTTGAAAAGTACTTTGTTCCGGCACTCACAAAGCCATCAAGATAAGATGAAATAAAAAGCTAAATAACCTCCAAAGCAAAGCGGCTCAGACAAACCTTTTGATTTGTCTGAGCCGTTTATTTTTATTTGAAATCAACCCTCGAGCTTATCGAGAAGATCCCACACGCCGAGCATATACTGCGTTCCGAGTGCACGGTCGTATTTTCCGTAGCCCGGACGACAAACTCCGGGACCCTCCTCCCAAAGCTGTCTGCCATGGTCTGGTCTGATGTAGCCCTCCCACTTTGCCGCATGAAGTGCTCTTAAAATATCGATTATTCCCGTTTCGCCACAGCAATCACGATGAGCAGCCTCTGAGAAATCTCCGTTCGGGAAATGATGAATATTTCTGATGTGAGCGAAAGCAATTCTGTCGGCATAATGTGCCGCAATCTCTGCACAGTTGTTCTCGGGGTTAGCGTTAAGACTTCCCGTGCACAATGTAAGGCAGTTGCACGGATGATTAATTGTCGACAAAAGCTTACCGCAAGCGGCATCGTCGACCATAAGTCTTGGAAGTCCGAAAATATCCCATGGCGGATCGTCCATGTGAATAGCCATCTTCACTCCCGCCTCCTCACAGGTCGGCATTATGGCATTCAGAAAATAAACAAGGTTATCCCAAAGCATATCCTTGGTTACGGGTGCGTACGCTTTGAAAAGCTCATCGAGCTTAGCCATTCTTTCAGGCTCCCAGCCGGGGAATGTCATTCCGAATTTCTCCGTGAAGCTCATGATGTACTCTGCCATAGCCTTGTAGTCGTCCTTTATCATATCCTTCTGATAGAAAAGTGCGGTCGAGCCATCGCCGACGGGGTGAAAAAGGTCTGTTCTCGTCCAGTCAAAAATCGGCATAAAGTTGTAGCAAATGACCTTTACTCCGT
>CAVKLS010000116.1:0-5711 GCA_963657025.1 bacterium
GGTTGAAGCGGGACTTGGCATTGGTTTTGTTCCCGAGGAATTTTTGAAAAATCACAACGATGTTTTCAAAATTAATCTCAAAGAAGAAATTCCGGAGAGAGAAATCGTTCTCGTCAAGCGAAAAGACCAGCCGCTGAGCACCGCCGCAAAGGAGCTCGAGCGATTAATCTATGCTGAAATAGAGCTTCCCACAAACAAAAATAACTGATGAAATCAAAAAGGCTGCCGAAGCAGCCTTTTTTTATTCGAAAATTTGCTTGGCAACCACAACAAGTCGGCTGTTATCCCCGGAATACTCGCAGGTAGAAAGCGTGATTAGCTTGTCGCCGTACTTAACCTCGACATCGGTATCGTAAAGAGACAGAGCTTTGCACTTGTCGACATATGCATTGAAATCTTCCTTGTCTCTTGAGTCCACGAACTGATAGTACTTGAATTCGTCCGTATTCTCATCATAAACGGTTGTTTTGAAAACGGCGAAAATCTCATACTTTCTCTTTTCGTAAAGCGTATAAAAGCTGAAATCCTTGTGCTCACTCCAAAAATCCTTGTCCTCAAATTTTTCAAGCTGAGCAAACATAACTCCCACAATCATATTGTGACCGTAAACGATGATATTATCGCTCGGTCTGTCCACGTCGCAGTTTTCCGCAACATACGGACAGCCGTAATCGGAATATTCCTTGTCAAAGCCTTTGTGAAGATAATAATCGGGATCGTCCTTTGTCTGCATGACGGGGTAATTTATATTTGTGTCGGGAATATTTATCCAGCCGACCAAATCGGAATTCTGACTGTAAAGCTCGCTCAGCTCGGAAATAATCTCACCGCTGTCGGCTTCACTTTCATCGCTTGCTGCATTTTTCTCTGAGCCTTCCGTTTTTTCTGCAGTACTGCTTTCCTTACTTTCAGCCTCTTCGACTATTTTTGCAAGTGCGTCATATTTGCTTGTGTTGTCGTGCGCACCCTTATAGTATGTGAAAATCTTCCAGCCGCTGAAAGCCGCCGTACAGATAAAAATCAAAGTTATAATTATTCTGATTGCCTTTCGCATTTCATTTCTCCTTTTGCTTTCTGATTTCAAAGTATACCACAAGCCGATATCAATAGCAATTCCAACTCAAAAAGACAAAAAGAAAACCGAGAAAATTCCTTTCGAATTCTCTCGGTCTAATTATTTTCAATCAGTTCTTAACAAAGAACTCATCATACCAAAGGATAAAGCTGTAGAAAGACCATATCTTCTGCATGTTCTTTTTCTTGCCTGCCTTGTGGTCGTCGAGAAGCTCCATAAGCGCATCTGTGTTAAAGAATTTCTCTGCGGAATCGGAGAGGAATGCCTTCTTAACCTTCTCGTAGTACTTATCCTGCTTGAGCCAATCGTTGAGCGGAACAGGGAATCCGAGCTTCTTCTTGTTAGCCGTTTTCTCGGGAAGCTGCTTTAAAGCGGCACTTCTGAGCGCAATCTTTGTTGTCTCGTTGTGAGCTCTGTACTTGGACGGAATCTGAAGTGCAAGCTCGAGCATCTTCTTATCGAGGAACGGAACTCTAAGCTCAAGTGAGTTTGCCATACTCATTCGGTCTGCCTTGAGAAGAATGTCATAAATCATCCATGTCTTCGTATCGACATACTGAAGCTGAGTCGGCTCGTCAAGGTGCTGGTCTTTAATCTCGTCAAAATACTGCTTGGAGTATTCCTCAGGAAGCTTGGAGGTTATCTTTCTCTTGAGATACTTCTGTCTCTCGGCGGGATCCGTGAAAACGTAGTTTGCACGCATAAAGCGCTGATACGGCTCCATTGCTCCTCTTACGAGGAAGTTTCTTCCCTTCATCTGCGGGAACTTTCTTGCAAGCGCACCTGCCGCTTTTCTTATCGGCTTCGGCACCTTTCTGCAGTAATCATCAAAGTGACCGCCCTGAAGGTACATAGGATAGCCGCCGAAAAGCTCGTCTGCGCCCTCGCCCGAAAGAACAACCTTTACGTACTTTGCGGCATTCTTTGCGAGGAAGTAAAGCGGAATCTCGGCAGGGTTCGGAAGCGGCTCGTCCATGAAGTACTGGATTTCGCTTACGGAATCGAAAAATTCGTCTGCTGAAACCTTGTTGAGAATATTTGTAACTCCGATAGTTTTGGAGAATTCCTGAGCATACGGGTGCTCGCTGTACTTCTCCTCGTCATAGCCTACAGTAAACGTCTTTACCTTTTCTGTTCCCTTGAATACCTCTTTGACAACATAGGAGCTGTCTACGCCGCTCGAAAGGAAACAACCAACCTCAACATCTGCAATCTGATGAACTCTGACGGACTCGCTGAATTCCTCTGTAATTTCCTTCTCCCAGTCCTCAAGCGACTTGGAATTGTCAATATTGTATCTGATGTCGTAGTACTTTTCGGTTTTAACCTTGCCGTTCTTGTATTCAAGGCAGTAAGAACCGGGAAGCTTATAGACATTCTTGAAAATTGTTTCCTCTGTCGGAATATACTCATAAGAAAGATACTCGGGAATTTTGCTCTCGTCGAGCTCCTTCTCAAAGCCTGGATGAGAGAGAAAAGACTTTATCTCACTTCCGAACATAAACTCGCCGTTCTTGATGTAGTAATAGAACGGCTTGATTCCGAAAATATCTCTTGCGGCAAATACCTTTTTCTCTTTTTTATCCCAAATGCAAAAAGCAAACATTCCGCGAAGCTTATTGAGCATGCCCTTGCCCCACTGCTCATAGCCATGGACAAGAACCTCGGAATCGGTCTCAGTATAGAACTTGTGACCTGCCTTAATGAGCTCCTCACGAAGCGGCTGGTAGTTGTAGATTTCGCCGTTGAAAACAAGCACCATTGACTTGTCCTCATTGAAAATCGGCTGTCTGCCGCTGTCAAGACCGATGATAGAAAGTCTTCTGTGACCCAATGCGATGTTCTCATCGATATAATAATCCGCATCATCGGGACCGCGGTGAGCGATCCTGTCTGCCATTGCCTTGATTACCTCGGAATGGTCAAACACCTTCTCAGAGCTGACAAATCCCACGAATCCGCACATAAGATTACCTCCGTTAATCCTTCAAGCTCTTATTTCCGAAATATCTCTTGTACTTCTGGAAATAATGAAGCTGGTTCTTTGCAAACTGGATGGTTCTTTTCAGATTCTTATCCTTATCATAGTAGTAAGAATTAACCATCTTTCCTTCTTTTATCAGTTTTCTTGCCTCTTCCTTGACCTTCTCGTCCTGAGTGTACTTGAAGATTATCTGCTTGGGAATGATGGAATAGAGCACCTTATTTGTTGCTACCGTCAATCCCATAGGCTTATTGTAGATAATATCGTCAGCGAGCCACTTTGAAATATTGTAGCCTGCCGCCGTGACGAAATATGAGCTTCTGCCCTGACGCAGATTCATCTCGAAAAGCTTGTACTTTCCGTCACGCTCGTCGTACTTCATATCGAAATTCGCAAAGCCGACATATCCGATTCCCTCAAGGAAATTAATCATCATCTCGTTAAGCTTCTCGTCATAGCCTGTAATTATTGCGGCATATGAGCCGATTCCCTCCGGAGAATGCTCCTCAAGAACCGCATTTCCCAGTGCGATAAGCTTAACCTTTCTGTCCTTTCCGACATAGGCGTTCATAACTCTCATGCGGCTGTCGTCACCGGGGATAAACTCCTGTAAAATAAGGTGATCCTTGTAGCTTGAGCCGTAGATAGCATTAAGTATTGCGTCAAACTCCTCTTTGTTCTGAGCGACGAATACCTTTTTCTTGTGTGGGAACGAGCAGTTCCAGTAAGCAACGGAGTTCGACGGCTTGATTATGCACGGGAAATCAAACGGAAGCTTGACTGTTTTGTAGTTCTCGTAGTTACAGGTTGTCGTCTTAGGAAAAGCAAAGCCGTGCTCCGTACAAACCTTATAGAAACTCTCCTTGATGGAAAGCTTCATCAAGAGCTCCTCTGAAATGCACTCGAATTCGTAAACGCCTCTGAGCTTATCCTGATTGCGGACGAGCATCTTGATGTAGTTGTCGCCGCACGGAACGAGAAGAAGTCTCTCGCCGGGATAATTCTTGGCAAACTCGAGCAAGGTGCTCACGAAGACATCATCCTCCTCAAGTCTCGGTTCAACCTTTTTTACCTCGACTATCGAGCTGTTTGTACAAACGGGAAGTATACCCTTGCCGACTGCAACACTCTTTATTCCGTAAGCCTCGTGAAATCCTCGAGCCATACCGTAAACATTAATGTCGCTTCCGAGAAGCACGGGCTGAAAATCTTTAGACATAAATCAAAAACCTCTTTTTATTTCTCTTCAATGAAGAATCTTTTATACCAAACAAGGAAGGTATAGACTGTCCATACTTTTCTTGAATTGTCCTTTTTAAGAGCCTTGTGTTCGTCAAGAAGCTTTACGAGAAGCTCGGTGTTGAAGAATTTCTTTGCCGTCTCGTCGGTGAATGCGTCCTTGACAATATTATAATATTTATCCTGCTTGAGCCATTCTCTTGTCGGAACAGGGAAGCCGAGTTTTTTCTTTGTCGACCACTTCTCCGGCATGCGTCTTGCTGCGGCAGTTCTCATAGCGTACTTTGTTGTTGTGCCGTTCACACGGTACTTAAGCGGAATTCTCTGAGCAACCTTCATAATCTCTCTGTCGAGGAACGGAACTCTTACCTCAAGAGAGTTTGCCATGCTCATTTTGTCAGCCTTAAGAAGAATATCGCCGACCATCCACATATTGATATCGAGGAACTGCATCTTTGTGACAGCGTCCTTGTCCTTTACCATATCGTAATACGGCTTAACCATAGCGGCAGGGGACTTTGCGTTTGTCTTAATCTTGAGAAGCTGCTTTCTCTCCTTCTCGGTGAACATATAGGCGTTACCGATGAAACGCTCCTCAAGCGTCTTGCCGCGGCGGACAATGTAGTTAATGCCGTGAACCTGCGGAAGATGTGAAGCCGCCTTGCCGAGAACCCTTCTCAAGCCGAACGGAAGCTTGTCGTAAGCTGTCAGATCGAGCGGCTCGTGATAGATGTTATATCCGCCGAAAAGCTCGTCTGCACCCTCGCCCGAAAGAGCTACCTTAAGGTGCTTTGCAGCCGTGTTGCAGACAAAATATAGTGCAACGGCTGACGGGTCTGCGAGAGGCTCGTCCATGTGATACTGAATCTTGGAGAAATTGCCCCAGAAATCATCGGGTGTGATAACTCTCGAGATGTTCTTGACGGGAATGAGCTCTGAAAGCTCCTTGGCGTAGCTTATTTCGTTGTACTTCTCGCCGTTGTCAAATCCGACAGTGAAGGTTTTGTCTACATTTGCTGAGCATGCGACATAAGAAGAATCGACGCCGCTTGAAAGGAAAGAACCAACTTCAACATCGGCAATTTTGTGAGCCTCGACAGAGTTGTCGAAAGCCTTCTCGATGGTGTCTGTCCAATACTCGAGCGGCTTATCCTCCTCGGCATTGAAATCGGGAAGCCAATAGCGAACCTTTTTCATCTCGCCGTTCTTGTATATAAAGTAGTGAGCGGGAGTAAGCTTATAGACATTCTTGAAGAAGGTCTCTTCTCCCGGTGAATACTGGAAGCTGAGATAATTCTCAAGCTGGCTTTCGTTCAATTCCTTCTTGAAATCCGGGTGAGCAAGGAAGGATTTAATCTCGGAGCCGAACATGAAGCTGTCCACATCGGTGGTCATGCCGGTGGTCAGGCTGGT
>CAVKLS010000117.1:0-5694 GCA_963657025.1 bacterium
AAAATAAGAAGAAAATTTTTAGTTAAATTGCCCCAAAACAATTTGTTAACAAGTGCTTAACACTTGCGTTGTTTTGCATAAAAACGCTTCTCTGAGGCTTGAATTTTTTGTTACAAAATGGTATTATTCATAAGTACAAGGAGTAACACCGTCTAAACTGCGCTTCTTTGAGGAGTTCAGAGTTGTTCCTTGTGTTTCGAAAAGGACGTTCGGTCAGCTTACAAATTGTTACCGATTGTAAGAAATCCTCGAAAAAATGCTTGATTTAAGCTTTTTTGAAGACAAAAACAGTCGGCTTCAGGGCGTGAGGGATCGGTCGGAACCGGAAAGACGGTTTACCTTTTCGCAGTTGTTCGCATCAGTCCCAAAGCATTCCACAGTGTGTATGGGAAAAAGAAAACAGCTTAGAGAATCCAGATTGGCTATGAGTCAATCAGCTTATGAGGTGATGGTATTGAAAGGATATCTTAAGTACTATGGCGGTAGAATCGCTTGGTATGTCGTAACATTCTTCTGTGCTCTGATTCTTAACTTCTTGTTACCTCGTCTTATGCCTGGTAACCCAATAGCTTCCATCGTCAGCAACGCAACAGCGGGTATGACGGATGCGTCAGCTATTCAGCAGATTCAGGAACAGTACATTCAGCGTTTCGGACTTGACAAGTCCTATTTCCAGCAGTTCTGGCTTTATGTGGGAAATTTACTTAAGGGCGATATGGGAACATCATTCTCCCAGTATCCCCGTACAGTTTCCGATATTATCGGTTCTTCTGTCCTCTGGACACTCGGACTTCAGATTCCGGCTATTATCGTCGGTTGGGTTGTCGGTAACTTCTTGGGTTGTATTGCAGCTTATGTCAGAAAGGGCTTTGATAAGGTTCTTATGCCTGTATCTATGTTCATCTCGAACATGCCTGCTTTCGGTATGGCTACAATCCTCCTTTGGTTATTCGCAATCGAGCTCAAGGTTGCACCTTCCGGAGGCGGTTACGGCTTCGATATGGTTCCTAACGCATCCTGGTCATTCTTTGTATCGGTTCTCAGCCACTGGTGGCTTCCGTTCCTCTCCGTTGTTCTTATCACAATCGGCGGTCAGGCAATCGGTATGAGATCCATGTCTATCTACGAGTTGAACGCAGACTATGTTAAGTATAGCCGCTTCCTCGGAATCAAGGACTCAAAAATCATTCTTTACGTTTTCAGAAACGCAATGCTCCCACAGGTTACAGGTCTTGCTATGAGCTTCGGTTCTATGCTTTCCGGTAACATCATTGCAGAGCAGGTCTTCTCGTATCCCGGAATCGGATCCGCACTTCTCTCATCCGTTACGGGTCGTGACTACCCACTTCTTTCTGGTTGCACACTGATCATCACAGTCATGGTTCTTATTGCAAACCTTGTAATCGAGATCCTCTACGGCTTCATTGATCCTCGTGTTAAGGCTAACCAGATGGAGTCTTGATTTCAGATTTAGGAGGAATGATTAGATATGTTACAGACTATTAAAAATGTTTTTCATGTGCCTAAATTTGTTACAGGCTTTGTAATTTTCATGGTCCTTCTTATCGGATCGCTTTTATGGCCTTTATTCGCAGACTTCGGTCCGCTTGAGAACGTCGTTCAGAAGAACGGTGGTTTCGCAAAACCCGGCACATATGTTAACGTAGCTGACGTCGTCGAGCTTGATGCAGACGGAAGCAGCGTTAAATTTGATGTTGATACATCTGCAAACAGATTGGCTCACAGACTTGACGAGGACAGCCGTCAGATGATGGTTGACTGGCTCAAGACTTACGGCACAACAGAATATATCGCAGACATCACAGATGAAGACGCAGCTGCTATTCAGGAGCTCTCCGTTGAGGATATGAGTGAGGTTTGCGAGTACTGGGAAAAGTACTATGATTTCGACGCTATGCCTAAGACAATCAAGAAGGCAGAGAGAAACAAGTACAAGACAATCGACAGCAAGGTTGAGACAATGCTCTCCGAGTCAGCTATCATCGTAGCTACAGAGGCTGAGGATAAGACACTTGAGAAGTCTTCCGAAATCAATATGAAGGCTTTCGTTAACACAAGCGATGTCGCTTCAAGATACACTCTTATCTTAGGTTCCGATAACTTCGGACGTGATGTTTTCACAGAGCTCACATCTTCTATCCTTGTTTCAATGAGAATAGGTCTCATTGCCGGATGTATCGCAACGGCAATCGGACTTACACTCGGACTTATGGCAGGCTTCCTCGGTGGTTTCATCGATAACTTCATTACCTTTATCACAAACCTGTTCACAGTTATCCCCGGCTTCGTTCTTCTCATCCTCATCTCCAATGCTATCGGAGGATCAAGCCGTGGCGTCACACTTATCTCTTGTATCATGGGTGTTACTTCTTGGCCGTGGACCGCTCGAAGCGTTCGTTCACAGGTTCTTTCACTCAGAAACAGAGACCACGTTAACATGTCCAAGATCTCCGGTCACAGCGCAGCTAAGATCATGGTTCAGGACATTCTCCCATTCGTTGCATCCTATGTTGTAATGGCATTTATTCTTCAGATTTCCTCCGGTATCCTCTCAGAGGCTCAGCTCTCCATGCTCGGCCTTGGACCGGCAACAACTGAGGTTTCTACCCTCGGACTTATGATGCACTGGGCACTTTCCTTCAATGCACATACTCAGGGTATGTGGTGGGCATTCTTACCGGTTATCTTTGCTATTGCGCTCATCACATTCTCTCTTAACCTTATGAACACCGGTCTCGACCAGGTCTTCAATCCACAGTTAAGAGACTAATAAAGGGGGTAAAATATTATGGCAAAGGTAATGCTCGAAGTTCGCGATTTAAAAACCAAGTATATTACCCGTATGAAAGAGGACGTTTATTCTGTTGACGGCGTTTCTCTTAAAATCGAGGAAGGTAAATCCCTCGGTGTTGCAGGTGAGTCCGGATGCGGTAAATCCACACTCGCACTCTCTCTCATGGGTTACTATTTTGCACCTCTCCACTACATGAGCGGTGATATTATCATTGACGGTCAGAATATTTCCGGCCTCAAGCCTGACTACATCAGAAAGCACATCCTCGGCAACGAGATTGCTTATATTCCTCAGGCAGCTATGAACGCTTTGAACCCGACTCAGAAGATCATTAAGTTCATTAATGACGTTATCAAGGTTCATGATCCAAGCATGTCAAAGAACGATATCTACGACATGGCAAGACAGCGTTTTGAAAAGCTCGGCCTTCCGGAGAACGTTCTTCAGAAGCACGCAGTTGAGCTTTCAGGTGGTATGAAACAGAGAACTGTTATCGCTATCTCCACAATTCTTTCTCCGAAGGTTCTTATCGCTGACGAGCCGTCTTCGGCTCTTGACGTTACTTCTCAGAAGATGGTTATCAAGATGATGAAGCAGCTTATGCACGAGGGTCTTGTTAAGTCGATGATCTTCATCACACATGAGCTTCCGCTTCTCTATCAGGTTACAGACGATATCATGGTCATGTATGCCGGACAGATCGTTGAGAAGGGCACAGCTAAGGAAATGGTCTTTGATCCGATTATGCCTTACACTAAGGGCCTTATGGGATCCATCATCGTTCCTGAGGACGGCATGAAGGCTAACAAGCTCGAGGCTATCCCCGGAACCCCTCCGAACCTTAAGCACCCACCGGCTGGTTGCCGTTTTGCTCCTCGTTGTAAGTATGCTAAGCCTGAGTGCAAGGCATATACGATTCCTGTTAAGGAACCCGCACCGGGCAGAGAGTATCGCTGCCTCTTCGAGGAAGATTATCTGAAGGAGTTGTACGCTAATGGCTGAGTTAGGTAAGTCCGTACTTAGAGGCGAAGACGTCACTAAGATATTCGGTTTTGGTAAAGTTAGAACAGAAGCTGTTTCACATGTTAACTTCGATTTCCACGAGAGAGAGGTTATCTCCATCGTTGGTGAGTCCGGTTCAGGTAAAACAACTATTGCAAAGATGATTCTTGGCCTTATCGGTATTACAGAAGGTACAATCTACTTCAACGGTGAGCCGAGAGATATATCCACACAGAAGAAGAGAAAGGCTTATTGGCAGAACATTCAGGCTATCTTCCAGGATCCTTTCGCAACATTTAACCAGTTCTTCAAGATTGACGCAGTTCTTCTCGACTGCATTAACTTAAGAGGCGGAAAAAATCTTCCGTATGAAGAGAAATACAAGATGATGGAGGAGGCTTGCTCCTTCGTTAACCTGAAGTTTGCCGAGCTTACAAACAAGTATCCGTTCGAGCTTTCAGGTGGACAGATGCAGAGACTTATGATCGCTCGTATCTTCCTTCTCAAGCCGAAGATTCTTATCGCCGATGAGCCGACCTCGATGGTTGACGCTTGCTCACGTGCTACTATCCTTGACTATTTACTTAAGCTTCGTGACGAAGAGAATATGACTATCATCTTCATCACACATGATATCGGTCTTGCTTACTACGTATCCGATACCGTTTACATCATGGAGCACGGTAAGTTTGTTGAGCAGGGCAGCGCTGAGGATTGCATCATTCATCCGAAGGCTGACTACACAAAGAGACTTATCTCCGACGTTCCGAAGCTGAACGAGGAGTGGGATCTCGATACGGTCTGATATTAAGACAGTAAATTCCGATTAAACAATTGCGGCGTCTGAAAAGGCGCCGCTTTTTTGTTTGCCGTGAGAAAAATGAGCGTGCAGGTTTAATTTCAAGGCAAAGTGCCCTTTTGTAATAAGTTATATTTGTCACATTTGCTATATGAAATAATTTGCTTTTTTTGAGCTGTTATATTATAATTATAATATTACAATAAATCGCTTGAATTAGCGGAATATGAGGAATTTTCAGTGGAAAAGTACGAGTATTTAAGCTTTAAAAAATGTGAAGCAGAGGATATTCACGATGTGGCTGCACTTATGCGCCCGATTTTTAAGGATGAACTCACAATGTATCATCTTGAAGACAAAAATTTCAAAAAATTTGACGAAGAAAAGCTGCTTCAAAAATACATATTGGAATATAAAGCCGAGGCTTATTGTATTTATATGGACAATAAGCTTAAGGGACTTGTGCTCTACTGGGTGAACGCTAAGGAAAACTGCGGACTTCTCGGAGAAATATATATAACTAAGGATATACAAAACTGTGGAGTCGGTCAGCTTATTTGGAAATTTGTGTTATCCAAAAATCCGAGCATAAAAAAATGGCGTGCCGAGGCACCCCTGTTTGCAAAAAGAAATCTTAATTTCTTTGTCAACAAGCTTGGCTTCAAGGTGATTGAAATAACAAAGCCGAAGGAAGGCTTGGACAGCGGAGTTATTTACGAACTGCTGCTTGATTAAAAAAGAGAAACGCTCTTACTTATTACAAGTGAGAGCGTTTTTGCATAATCAGAATATGTAGATTAACAATAGCGTGAAGCTTAGGCGATTACACACTGAGTTTCATGTCGCCGTCCTTTACCCAGCCGATTTTCTTGAAGAAAAAGTGGAAAGCAAGGGTGACTACTGCTGGCAAAACAAAGTGCAAGAGAATTATCTCAAGTGCGAGAAGGGGAGAGCTTATGCTTCCCGACATCGCAGAGATTGCACCAAACTGTCCGACAAGTCCGCTTGTGCCCATACCTGCGCCCGATGCCGTGTTGGTCATCTTGAGTAAGCATGTGGAAACGGGTCCGAGTACGGC
>CAVKLS010000118.1:0-5678 GCA_963657025.1 bacterium
AGATATAATATAGCTGTAACCGAAAGAAACCGCATCTTTCTTGGTTGCTTTTTACCCTCCTCAATATATATTTCAATAGTGAGAGGCTGAATATCAGTTTACTCACACCCCCTCAAAGAAAACAGGGCCGAACCGCATCGGCTCTGTTTTCTTGTTTTTGTTACGGATACTAACTTAATTCGCTTGACTTTTTGCTATATTAGGTGTACTATTCAGTATAGTACAGTGAGTTGACGAATTGTATGTTTGAAAAAGGAGATTTCAAATTTGAATGTTGATAAGTATGCAAGGACTCCTATCTACGAGCAGATAGTGGCATCGGTGGAGAAGGAGATATCCACCGGAGTTCTCAAGCCGATGGATCAACTGCAATCGGTAAGAGAATTAGCTTATGAGCTTTCGATCAATCCAAATACCATCCAAAAGGCATATTCCGAGCTTGAAAGGCGAGGGCTGTGTTACTCGGCACCGGGACAGGGACGCTTTGTTTCCGTGGATGCCGTGCAGAAGCTAAAGGAGAGGGCACTGGACAGTCTGGACGAGCTCAAGGAGCTTGTCTGCAAGCTGATTAGCGTGGGGATTGAAGAAAAAGACTTAATTAAAGCAGTCGAGGACTGCTACGAAAAGGAGGGTGCAAGGTGATAGAGCTTAAGAATGTGAGCAAGGAGTTTGACGGAAACCGAGTTTTGAACGGGATAAGCCTCAAGCTTAACGAGGGCTCTGTTTACGGTATTGTCGGCGCAAACGGTGCCGGCAAGTCTACCATGCTCCGTGTGATTGCAGGTATTTACGAAAAGACTGACGGAGAAGTCAGGCTTGATGGGAAAAATATCTACAACAATCATGCCGCAAAAAAGAATATTGCCTTTGTGCCCGACGACCTTTACTTTCTTCCGCAAGCCGATTTGAATCGTATGGAGGATTTTTATGCCGCATCGTACGAGAGCTTTGACAGGGAGAGATTTGATTATCTTGCTCAGGCGTTCGGCTTGAGCCGAAAGAAAAAAATAGCAAGCTTTTCTAAGGGAATGAAGCGTCAGGCGGCGTCAATACTTGCGCTTAGTACGAGGGCACAATATATTTTCCTTGATGAAACCTTTGACGGTCTCGACCCGGTAATGAGAAATCTGTTGAAAAAGGAGATTTATGCCGACGTCGCAGACAACAATTCCTGCGTGGTGATAACCTCACATTCTTTAAGAGAACTGGAGGATACCTGCGACAGACTCGCACTTCTGTATCAGGGCGGATTGGTCTTCGAGAGTGATGTGGACGAGCTTCAGACAAAGCTTGTCAAGGTACAGGTGGCGTTTGCAGACTCTGACTTCGGTCGTGAGAAATTCGACGGCGTTCATTATCTCGATTACGAAAAGCACGGAAGTGTGGCAAAGCTCATCGTAAGAGGTGACAGGGATGCGGTGCGCTCAAGATTCCAAAAGCTCGACCCCCTTATCCTGGATGTGCTTCCGCTTTCATTGGAGGAGATATTTATTTACGAATTAAGCGCAAGAGGATACCTTGTGAGCGAGGAGAATAACGATTATGAGTAATAATTTTAACCCCAAGCTTTATAAGGACGGACTCAGACAGCTGAAGATGCAGGGAGTTGTGCTCTTGATCCTCTCGATGATGACAACGGCAATTCCTACTATCATTCAGCTGATACAAATAGAGCAGTATCAATATGATGAGGTAATGCATTACGCGACCCACACAGGCATGCATTTGTCGCTTATGACATTTATGTTCGTGGGCTCATATATCTTGACATACTGCGCTTTCAGATATTTGAACAAGAGAAGTGCTTCGGATATTTATGACTCTCTGCCGAACACGAGAGCATGCACGTTTATCAGTCTTGCCGGTTCCGCACTTACATGGATAGGCGTGATAATCTTTGCAAATATGATTTTGCAGTTTTTCCTCAGCTATCTTTTCAGCGGCGGTCATATGTCTGTCGTGGGAACACTCAAATATCTCGTGTTCTATCTTCTCTCGAGCGCCGTTGTGGCGGCAAGCACAATGCTCGGAATGAGCGTGACGGGAACAGCATTCACCAATTTTGTCGCATCGGGACTGACGCTTTGTCTTCCCAGAGCGGTAATCACACTTTTTGAGATTATGGCACTGCTGGCAGGTCAGATAGTCACCCTGTCAAGTATGCCTACTATAATCAGCCCGGCAAACAACTTTGTGATAGCAATGCCGTTTTCGTGGCTGTTTAATTATGATTTTGATTATGTGCTTGGCAGATGGCAAGGCTATGTTTACACGTTTCTGCTGTTTGCCTTGGTGTTTATGCTTGCGCTTTATTGCTTCGTGAAGAGAAAGAGCGAAACGGCTGGAAAGCCCTCGATGGGAAAACTCACACAGGTGTTTTTCCGTTGCAGCTTAAGCTTCCCGTTCCTCGCTATGTTCTTTGGGGTTCTTGTCTCAAGTATTTATGACGAATATTTTGCAGATGTGTCTTATTGCGTAATTCTCATGACGATTGCCATTGCGGTATTCTTCCTTTACGAGATACTCACCTCGAAAAGCTTAAAGAGCATGGTACGAAGCATTCCTTCGTTTCTGATAATAGTAGCGATATCGGCACTTATCACCGCTCTCGGCGTGCTTTGCGGCAATCAGCTTAGAAAGCAGGTGCCATCCGCCGACAGCGTGGAGTCTGTTCAGATTAAGTCTTCGGCGGGCTCGTTCAGCGTGAAGAGAACAGAAACCTACGATTATTACAGTAAAATGGCGTCGGAAATTAATTACAGTGATTCCGACACTATCGATTGTATTCTTGAAATTCTCTCTCAGAATACCGACAGACACAGCTACAATAACCTGGCATATCGCGACAGCCGTGACTTCATCATCAAGCTTAAGAACGGTACAACCATGGTTCGTGAGGTTAAAATCACTGAAACCATGAACAAAAAGCTTCAGAAGTGCAAGGAGAATAACGAGGAGTACAAGAAGATTTACAGTAAGCTTCCTGATGCTTCCTCTGTCAGCGGTATCTATGTGAATTATAAGAGCCTTAACTATGAGATTGATGATATCAAAGAGTTCATGAGTGTGTTTGCCGAGGATGCCGCAGAAAACGGCGTTGAAACCTGTAATTATTCAAGCGGTATGACGATTGCTTTAAGCGGAAACGAATCAGGAAAGTATTACTACATCATATACGATGTCACAAAGAGAAATCCGAAAATCGTGCGTTATATCAAAGATAATCTTATGGGAGATGCGGCGGCAGAAACAGTAAGTGCCGCAAAGAAGGAATATGAGGACGGAAATCTTCTTGAGGTTTCGATTAGTCTGAGCGAATATGATTACACGGAGTCATCAGACCTTGGCGAAATGACTGTGACCGATGTGCTGTTCTTCAATTCCACCACGAGCAAGGAAAACTATGATAAGATGTTTGAAATCATAGAGAACTCGCTTACAAACACAAATCTGAATGACAATGCGGTTATGTTTGGTTACACCAACGGCACGCAGAGTAACGCAGTGAAAAACAATATGATTTTCATTTCTGACGAAGATCTCGAGACGCTTGTCAATATCTCTGCCGATGTAAACGATACATATGACGGTGTTGACGAGCCGTATGAGATACTTTATGACGATGTGAGCGAAGAATCAAGCGAAGAAGAAATTCTTCAGAGTGACTCTTCTGCGGATACGGCGGTATCCGACAGTGAGAGCCAAGAGGTCTCAAATTCCGATGAGGAGACGACCGAAAACAGCTCGGACACTTCCTCTGAAGCGGATAACGAAGAAAACGAAAATCGTTAATCAGAATTCCGAAAAAACTAACATTTCAAGGGGCACGGTTCATGTATCCGTGCCCTTTTTGCTTGAAAATCAGCCTCAAGAGTACTATAATCTAGTGAAGAATATGCAATGATTTTTAAACGGTGTTGTAAATTCAAGGGAAGAGACACTCCCTTTACACCACTGCAAAAATTATGGAATAATTTAGGATTTTGGCGTATTTTCTATGCCGATATCTTTTCAACAGAAACCAGAGGCTTATTATGTACGACAGATTTCAGAAATTCCTCAAAAGACCTTTTTTACTCTGCGTCGTTTGGGGACTGATAATTAACCTGATAATAGAGATTCTTGCACGAAAAACAGGAATTTTGTCGCTGTTCACCGACCAGCTGTTTTGTCATCCGATGTCTTTTATTTTTGACTGGGCGTTCATCACGATGACCTTGTCCGTGTGCCAGTTTTTCAAGCGAAAATATTTCGTCCTGACATTGGTGTCGGTGTTTTGGATAACTCTCGGCTCGATAAATTCTTATGTTCTCTCTTACAGAACGAATCCCTTATGCTTTATAGATATCTCTATTCTGCAGATAAGCTGGAATTTTATCAGCAAGTATATCACGGTCGTTACCGTGCCGCTTTTGATTGTGCTGATTATCTTGGTTGCGTTCGTCGCCGTGATTGTTTTCAGAAAAGCACCGAAGTCGGATGTTAATTTCAGAAAAAGCATTATCACGACAGCCGCTTGCAGCTTGCTCAGTATTTTACTGATTTTCGATATCGGCGGTCTTGGAGTCAAAAAGATTAAGCTTACGAATATCAAGCAGTCATATTCAAATTACGGCTTTGTCTACTGCTTTTTCCGCGGTACGGTCGAAAGAGGAATTGACGAGCCTGATAATTTCGATGCCGAGAACGAGGCACTTGAGAAAATTGAAGGAATATCCGACAAAGAGCCGACAGAAAAGCCGAATATTATTTTCATTCAGCTTGAAAGCTTTTTCGATTTGAATTTGCTCAGTGATGTTTCTTTCAGCGAAAATCCGACGCCGTTTTACAGCTATCTGAAGGAGAATTACAGCTGGGGCAAATTGAGTGTTCCGTCCATCGGTTCGGGTACGGCAAACACGGAGTTTGAGATTATCTCACAGATGGATCTTGACTTCTTCGGTACGGGTGAATATCCGTATAAGACGGTACTCAAGTCGGAATGCCCCGAGACGGTGGCAAGAGACCTGAAGGAGCTTGGCTACACGACTTATGCGCTTCACAACAATAATGCCACGTTCTACGACAGAAACAGCGTGTTTGCTTCTCTCGGCTTTGATTATTTCCTTACAAAAGAGTATATTTCAAGCTATACGACAACGGAAACGGGCTGGATGAAGGATAAATATCTTTTGCCCGAAATCAAGAAGTGCTTCGACAACACCGAGGAAAGAGATTTTCTCTACACAATAACCGTTCAGACTCACGGCTCGTATCCTACGCAGTACAACAAGGACAATGCGATTAAGGTTCTTTATTCCGATATTGAGAGTGACGCCCTCATAAATCAGGTGGAGTACTACGCAAACCAGATGCGTGAGACCGATGAATTTATAAGGTCGCTTTGCGAATGGCTCGATTCTTACGATGAGCCGACCGTGGTTGTTATGTACGGCGATCATATGCCGTCGCTGAATATCGATACGAATGAATTGATGTTCGGTGATTTGTTTGAGACGGAATATGTCATGTACTCGAACTTTGACCTCAAAAAGCAGAGAAACGACCTCGAAGCATATGAGCTTTCGTCCTATGTTATGTCGAGACTTGGAATGAACAACGGTATTCTCACGAAAATTCATCAGGAATGTAAGAATGACGAGAATTATCTTGATGTACTCGAGCAGACGGAATACGAT
>CAVKLS010000119.1:0-5612 GCA_963657025.1 bacterium
CTCTGCCCACACCCGCACGCTTTTTGTAAAAAGCGTGGCAAAAACTTTTATGTTTCTTTATATCTTTTTGTTAATTAAAGCTTTCCGAGTCCGGATTGCAGATAGCAATATATGTCTTACCTGTATTGATAAGAAGCTCATTGCCGTCCTGGTCGTAGATCTTTATCTTGCTGTAATCTCCGTCCTTTGTCCACTTAATCTCCTGCACTCTTCCGCCTGTCATAAGGTAACCCTTTGCGTCTGTCTGGTTAACATCTATCTGGCGTCTTCCTGATGTATCGTCAGGGAGATAGCCGATTTCCGTCTCGAGGAAAAGTACATTTGTGAAGTTTAGCTGCTCCTCTGTTTTTCCGTCTATATGAGCATTTCCGGAGAACTCCTTATAGTAGACATCCTTCTCGGAGTCGTACTTAAAGGTTGAATAATACTCATCGCAGAATGTTACCGTAGCCTCATTGCAATCGTTTCCGCTTGCTTTGATTTTCTCGGGGCTGAACTGGAAGAGTGTATCTGTGTAGCCTTCCTTGAGGTCGGTTCTGACATTGTTCTCTGTCAAAGCCTGATAGAGCTTTGTTCCGTAAAATACGGAGGTATGCTCGAGAGCGTAGCCCTCGTCAAGTCTCTCCTGATCTCTGTCGAAAAGATCATAAGTATAATAATTACCGTCAAGGCGATCAATATCGAGATTATTTACCGTCTCCGTCGCAACGGTCGGATCAATTCCCCAGTGGATATAGACGGAGTCCATACCGACTGCCAAAATCGGATAATAGTATCTGCAGGATCTTATCGAGCACATATCGGGAACCTGAGTTATATCGCCGTAAACAGCCATAAGTCGGGTGATATCTCCCTCAACAGGGATTTCATAGATTAAGTCGGCAGAGCTGATACCGTACTGCGGAAGTGACGCAAGGGCATTGTTAACCATAACGGCAACACTTCTCTTACCCTTTGCTTCGTCCGTGAGAGTATCCTCGCCCGTGATGAGGTTGGTTTTCTCGTTTGGATTAATTGCGCCGTTCTCCTTCACGTTTGAAAACGGAGTAGCTGTCGGTTCCGGAGTAGCCGTTGGCTCGGGAGTAGCTGTCGGTTCAGCGGTAACAACTGCCTCAGGGGATGTTGTCGGCACAGCCTCTTCCTCAGATCCGCTCGAGCAAGCCGACATAGTGAGGGCCATGCCGAGAACAGTCATGAGTGCGAGAATCTTTCTTACGGTTTTTCTTTTCAAAAATATCACCTAACCTTTATTTATTTCGGTACGAAATTGTATCTGTTGTAGATAATCATAGCACAGCACTTGATACTTTTCAACAAAAATATAGTTTTTAATCAAGAATGAATAATCATAATGAATAATTGGCGATTATTAATATTAAAGTTTTTGGTTTCGCTTTTTTCAAAAAGCGAACGGGTGTGGGCAGAGCCCACGAGAGAAAAGCGAAGCCGAAGAGAAATACAGAAGAACAGAGCGAAGCGATAAAAAGAAGAAAGGCTGTCAAAGTTAACCAAAATGCGAAGCATTTTAGAACGCGTAGCGTTCGTGGTTGGGCTTTGACAGCCGACCTACTTACATAAAGAAAAAATACAGAACGCAAATACCGTTCTGACTCAACTCCACACTCCACTCGTGGCACTCCACACTTCAAAAAGCGAACGGGTGTGGGCAGAGCCCACGAAGGAAATAAATATCAGAAAGAGAAATACAGAAGAACAGAGCGAAGCGATAAAAAAGAAGCAAGGCAAAGGAAAATACGTCAAGAATGCAAAGCATTCGCAGACGGGCATTTTTCGAGCCGACTGTTGCACACGGAGATAAATACCGAACGCAAAGACAATGTAAAACAAAAAAAGAAAACAGATAGGCTTGGAGGCTTAACCAAAATCACGAAGTGATTTTAGGGAGCAAAGCGACCGTAGTTAAAGCCAACAAGCCGACCCTTACGCACTAAGATAAATACAGAACGCAAATACCGTTCTAACCAACTCCACACTGATTAAAGAAAAGACAACCAAATATGCGTAGCATTATATAAAACACATAGTTGTCAGAAAACACCCGAATTTGCACAATGACAGACATAGAACATCAAAGCAATAAGGGCGGTCTTTGACCGCCCTTATTGGATATGTGTTCCGTATTTTTGCTTTTTGCGAACAGTTCGGCACTTCGTGCCGTATGTGGACTCCGCCCACACCCGTTCGCTTTTGTAAAAAGCGAAAACAAAAACTTTTATGTCTGCAAATCAGCTGTTTTTAATTGTCAAACATATCCTTCAGCTTAGAGAAAAATCCCTTTCGCTTCTGATAGTTTTTCTCATCACAGCCCTCATCGAACTTCTTGAGAAGCTCTTTCTGCTGCTTCGTGAGGTTCTTAGGCACCTCAATGGTAACGGTTACATACTCGTCGCCCTTGCCGTAGCCGTGCAGGCTCTGAATACCCTTGCCCTTAAGTCTGAACTTATCGTTCGGCTGAGTTCCCTCGTGAACATGATAGCTGACCTTTCCGTCAAGCGTAGGCACCTCGACATCACAGCCGAGTGCTGCCTGAGTAAATGTGAGCGGCATATCGATGTAAACATCATTTCCTCTTCTCTCGAATATCGGATGCGGTCTCACATTGACTTCAACATGAAGGTCTCCGCTCGGACCCTTATTGACTCCTGCGTTGCCCTTTCCGCTGACATTGAGGATATTTCCGTCATCAATACCCGCAGGAATTGTGACCTCGATAGTCTTCTTGTGTCTTATTCTGCCGTGGCCATCGCACTTCTTGCACGGATGCTCGATGATTTTACCTGTGCCGTGACAGTTATCACAGGTCTGCTGAGACTGCATGACGCCGAAAGGTGTTCTCTGCTGAATGTTAATCCTTCCCGTACCGCCGCAGGTTGGGCATGTTTTAGGTGTTGTTCCCTTTTCCGCGCCCGTACCGTCACAATCGTCACAGGTCTCGATAGGATTATAGCTTATGGTCTTATTACAGCCCTTAGCAGCCTCCTCAAACGAAATGGTAACACTTGCCTCGCAGTCCGAACCTCTTCTCGGTGCATTAGGATTGGAGCGTCTTGAGCCGCCTGAGAATCCGCCGCCGAAGAAGCTGTCGAAGATATCATTGATATCAAATCCGCCGCCTGCAGTGCCTCCCCATGCTCCCGCTCCGCCGGCACCGCCGCCGAAGTTAGGGTCTACTCCCGCAAAGCCGAACTGGTCATAACGGGATTTCTTGTCGGAATCGGAGAGAACCTCATAGGCCTCATTGACCTCCTTGAAGTGCTCCTCCGCCTCCTTGTCGCCCGGATTGAGGTCCGGGTGATACTTTTTTGCCATCTTTCGATAGGCTTTCTTTATTTCATCGTCCGAAGCGCCCTTCTGAAGTCCGAGCACCTCATAGTAATCTCTTTTATCTGCCAATTGGATACACTCCCTGTAAGCTTTACTGTTTAAATGCAAAGGAGCATAAGCTCCGGGTTTTCAAGGAAGAAAATCGCCCACCGAAAAACTGCTGCATTTATACTTAGATTATCACAAAGGAGTGGCTGCACACGAGGTACAGTCACTCTTTGAATACGGTTAATTATCAGTCGACATCCTTGAAGTCAGCATCATAAACGTCACCGTTGTTGCCATTAGCACCGTTGTCTGTGCCTGTGCCATACGGAGGCTGCTGACCGTTCGGCTGTGCGCCGCCCTGTGGGTTAGCCTGCTGATAAAGCTTTGTGCTTACATTGTAAAGTGCCTTCTCGAGTGCATCCATACCTGCCTTGAGCTCTTCAACGGAACCGCCGTTAAGCTTCTCTCTGAGGGCAGCAACCTTGGAGTTAACCTCGTTCTTGTCCTCTTCACCGATCTTGTCAGCGTTATCGTTGACAAGCTTCTCTGCCTGGTAGCAAGCATTCTCGGCAGTGTTCTTAGTGTCTACCTCTTCACGGCGCTTCTTGTCCTCTTCTGCGAACTGCTCTGCAGCCTTAACAGCACGGTCGATGTCTTCCTTGCTCATGTTGGAGGAAGAAGAAATTGTGATGTGCTGCTCTTTGCCTGTGCCGAGGTCCTTAGCTGTAACGTTTACGATACCGTTAGCATCGATATCGAATGAAACCTCGATCTGAGGTATTCCTCTCGGAGCAGGTGCAATACCGTCAAGCTTGAAGAGACCGAGCTGCTTGTTGTCTCTTGCGAACTCTCTCTCACCCTGGAGAACATTAACCTCAACGCTTGTCTGACCGTCTGCAGCTGTTGAGAAAATCTGGCTCTTCTTTGTAGGAATTGTTGTGTTTCTGTCGATGATCTTTGTCATAACGCCGCCCATGGTCTCAACACCGAGAGAAAGCGGAGTAACATCGAGAAGGAGAAGTCCCTGAACCTCGCCGCCGAGAACACCTGCCTGAATAGCTGCGCCGATAGCAACGCACTCATCAGGGTTGATACCCTTGAACGGCTCCTTGCCGATGAAGTTCTTAACAGCTTCCTGAACAGCCGGGATTCTGGAAGAACCGCCAACCATGAGAACCTTGTTGATTTCATTTATAGAAAGACCTGAGTCGGAAAGTGCCTGACGGACAGGACCCATTGTCTTCTCGACGAGGTCTGCTGTGAGCTCGTTGAACTTAGCTCTTGTGAGAGTTAAATCAAGGTGCTTAGGACCTGTAGCGTCTGCTGTGATGAACGGGAGGTTGATGGAAGCGCTTGTTGTGCCTGAAAGCTCAATCTTAGCCTTTTCTGCAGCGTCCTTAAGTCTCTGCATAGCCATCTTGTCGCCGTGAAGGTCAATGCCCTCCTGAACCTTGAAGGAATCTGCAATCCAGTCGATGATTCTCTGGTCGAAGTCGTCGCCGCCGAGTCTGTTGTTACCTGCTGTTGCGAGAACCTCCTGAACACCGTCGCCCATCTCAATGATGGAAACATCGAATGTACCGCCGCCGAGGTCATAAACCATAACCTTCTGGTCATCTTCCTTATCTACACCGTAGGAAAGAGCTGCAGCTGTCGGCTCGTTGATAATTCTCTTAACATCGAGACCTGCAATCTTACCTGCGTCCTTTGTTGCCTGACGCTGAGCATCTGTGAAGTAAGCAGGAACAGTGATAACTGCGCTTGTTACGGGCTCGCCGATATAAGCCTCTGCATCAGCCTTGAGCTGCTGGAGAATCATAGCGGAAATCTCCTGAGGAGTATACTGCTTGTCGTCAACTGTTACCTTGTAGTTTGTACCCATCTCTCTCTTGATGGAAGAAATTGTTCTGTCAGGGTTTGTGATAGCCTGGTTCTTAGCAATCTGACCGACGATTCTCTCGCCGTCCTTGGAGAAAGCAACAACGGAAGGAGTTGTTCTTGCGCCTCTCTGGTTTGCGATAACTACAGGCTCGCCGCCTTCAATAACTGCTACACATGAGTTTGTTGTACCTAAATCGATACCAATTGTCTTTGCCATAATAAGTTCATTTCCTTTCAGAATTATTATCTAAATTATTTTTACGAAAAGTGATTTTCTTGATTTGCTTTTTTAATTTGCTACCTGAACCATTGCGGGTCTGATAACCTTATCATTCAGCTTGTAGCCCTTCTGGAAGACCGCAGCCACACAGCCTGACTCGATATCCTCGCTGTCCACC
>CAVKLS010000120.1:0-5595 GCA_963657025.1 bacterium
GCAATTAAATTTATCGAAAACAGAAAGGAAAAAAACAAATGAAAAAGGTCGGAGTCAGCAGAGAAGAAAAGAATCTTTCTTACTACAAGTTCTTTGAGAGGGATCTTGCGGAAATTCCCGAGGAAAAATTACTTATATTAAAGAACGGCGAGTCGAAAATTAAGGCTGTGCCGTTTGAGAAGAGAAATCTCTTCCTTGCGGGAGAGGACAACGAATTCTGTCAGGTAGGCTACGGTGTCATGGAGGACGGAACGGGATTTGTGTGCAACACAACCTATATGCCGAATGTAACCCCCGAGATGCTCGATTGGTGGTTCCCGTGGCACAGCGTCGGTTCAGACCTTCGCTACAAAATCTGGGATCCTGAGGATCATTATTTTGCAAGAGCAGACCGTGCGGATTATGTGTGCGACCCGAGTGTACCCATGAATCAAAAGACATGGGGCGTCAGTCACTACATCATGGAGGATGTCGGTCCCGGTCCCGAATTTTTAAAGCTTAACTTCAAGAGACCCTCGGATTTTGGCTATGACGAAAGCATTATCGGCACCGAGAAATGCACATCTATGGTGTGTGCTATCGGAGAGAGCAGCTGTGCGGCGGCTATGACTCACAAGTGGTATCCGTATGAGAACGGTGTGATGTTCTGCTCGAGGTTCTGGATAGGAATGGGCGTTGTTGACGGTAAAATTGTGAAAACTCTTCCAGAGGGAGTCAAAATTCCGTCTTTTGTGCCACAGGGTCTGTATGCTCACAACATCAAGGAGTTCACTAATTTGGCTTCTATTCTCCCTGAATTATATGAGGAAAACAAAGGGGAGCTCTGATAAAGAGAAACATACGAAAGGGGAAAGCTATGATTTCTTTAACAATTGACGGAAAGAAGGTTCAGACTGCCGAGGGTACGAGTGTTCTTGAAGCCGCTTTGCAGAATGATATCTATATTCCGCACATCTGTCATCATCCCGACTTAAGCGATATTTCTGCCTGTAAGCTGTGTTATGTCCAGGTAGAAGGTCAGGATAAGCCCGTGACATCCTGCTCGCTCAAGGCTGAGGACGGAATGGTGATTTCCACTTCAAGCGAGAAAATCTCGCATCTTCGCAATCTTGCCATGGAGCTAATTCTGGCGGCTCATCCCGAGGACTGTTCCACTTGCCCAAAGTTCGGCAACTGCGAGCTTCAAAACCTCATTCAGTACATGGGCGTTTCCGCAGCACGCATGCGTGCGAGAGTTAAGGGATTTGCCTGTGAGACGAGAAATCCGCTCTATGACCACGACATGAACCGTTGCATCACCTGCGGCAGATGCGTCCGTGCGTGCAACGAGCTTCGCGGTGTCGGCGTTCTTCAGTACAAGAAGAAGGATATGGAGAACTACATCGGCACACTTCACGACAGACTTCTCAAGGACGAGAACTGCCGACTTTGCGGAGCATGCGCCGAGGTTTGCCCGACCGGTACAATACGAGACAAGCTGAATTATTCTGCCGTCGAAAGACAGGAAAAGCTCGTTCCTTGCAGAGCGACATGTCCGGCAAACACAGATGTTCCAAGATACATCCGTTTTGTTAAGGAAGGAAAATACGACGAGGCGGCGGCTGTCGTGCGTGAAAAGCTTCCCTTCCCCAAGAGCCTCGGCTACATCTGCTCTCATGTGTGCGAGAGTCAGTGCAGAAGAAAAGAAGTCAACGAGGCGGTTTCCATACGCAACATCAAGCGTTATGCCATGGAGCATGACACTGGCAAATACTGGAAAGATAGCGGCAAGCAGCTTCCCGATACAGGAAAGAAGGTTTGCGTTATCGGTGCGGGCCCGGCAGGCATGACGGCGGCTTATTACTTAAGAAAGCAAGGTCACACGGTAACCGTCAAGGAGGCTCTTCCGAAGGCGGGCGGTATGCTTCAGTACGGAATTCCGTCCTACCGTATGCCCCGTGAAATCGTCGATGACGAGGTAGCGTTCATGCTGAAAACAGGCATCACGCTTGAGACCAACACACGTGTGGAGAATATAACTGAGCTCAAAAAGGACTATGACGCTGTTTTGGTTGCTATCGGAAACCATGTCGGCACACTTCTCCCGATGGAGGGCAACGACGCCGACGGCGTACTTCTGAACATTGATTTTCTCAGAAACGCATCCATGGGCAAAAAAACGGGAATGGGCAAGAAGGTCATCGTTCTCGGCGGCGGAAATGTCGCATTTGACTGTGCAAGAACCGCTAAGAGACTTGGTGCAGAGGAAATTCATGTGGCTTGTCTTGAGGCAAGAGACAAAATGACATCTGACGATGAGGAAATCGAGCAAGCAAAGGAAGAGGGAATCTTCGTTCATCCAGCTCAAACCTTTGAACGCATACTCAAGACAGAGGACAACAGAGTTAAGGGAGTAGGCTTCTCGGACATTGCTTCCTTTACCTTTGACGAAAACCGCAGAGCAATCATCGAGAAGGTGGAGAATTCTTATCACGAAATTGAAGCCGATACCGTTATTTTTGCGGTAGGTCAAAGATGCGGC
Organism: bacterium; assembly: GCA_963657025.1. GTDB lineage: Bacteria > Bacillota > Clostridia > Oscillospirales > Acutalibacteraceae > SIG603. The sequence continues at coordinate 2,522 of CAVKLS010000120.1, forward strand.
TTAGCCCCTGAGTTCGGTCTTGCAAGAGGCAGAGCAAACTCCATAGCAAATGACCAAAAGACGCTTGCTACCGATGTCGAGGGAATCTTCGCATGCGGTGACGTTACCTACGGAACAAAATCCGTTGTTCTGGCTGTTGCCGACGGCAGAAAAGCGGCAGAGTCCATTGATAAATATCTCGGCGGTGACGGTGATATTTCAGAGGTTCTCGCTCCTGTCGAAAAGCATAATCCGTTCATCGGTCAGCTGGAGGGCTTTGATTACGAAGAACGCAGACAACCGAAGATTTTGTCTGCCGACGAGCGCAAAAATAATTTTAAAACCGTGGACCACGGAATTTGTGACGCAGAAATTTGCGGCGAGGCTTCACGATGCCTGCAGTGTGACCTGAGAATGGACATCACGCACAGCAAAATCTGGAGCGAATACGGAAAGGGGGATAACACATGCTGTTAAATATAAATGCTGAGCTTGCGTCAAAAGCGGCAGCCGAAAAAAGCACCGAAGAATTGAAAGAGACTATCGGTTCGCTGACAGAAAAGGTAAGTGGCGAGAAGCTTTTTGAACTTTTCTCAAAGAAAGCAGAGCATGTTGTGATTTCTCTTGCAAATGCAGACGCCGACAAAATGCTCGCTTGCCTGTACCGTGAAAATGCAGAAGAGATTTTAACGGGTGCGGTCGCTGCGGCAAAGATTACAAATGCCGAAAAGTTTATCTTTATTTTCCCGGACGGCGAAAAAAGCGAAGAACTTGAGAACGCTGTGAATAAATTCGGACTTTCGGAAAAAGCGGAAATAAGATACGGCTTCTGCCAAAAGAGTGAATATAAGAAAGATATTATTCTCAATCCGCTTACCTGTGTAAAAATATCCGCACTGCTTTCAGGCGAAAGTGCAGATTTCTGCGTGATTTCCGTGGACGGAAAAGACCCGATAAAGGTAGCTTACGGAACTAAAATAAGCGATCTTGTGAATCCCTCAAAGGGACTTCGAATCGGAAACAGCCTTTACGGCACTTCTGTTCTCGAAAAAGGAATCGGAACTGAGGTTAATGAGGAGAATGGTGTTTTCGAGAGCCTTTCCGATGCAAGCTGTGCTGTGAATGCCGCTCAGAAAATCATTCACCGTATGCGCAGTGTAAGTTGCGGCAGATGCGTATTTTGCCGTGAGGGCTTTGTCCAGACAGACAGCGCGCTCATCGATATGATGAACGGCAAGGGAAAGCAGACAGACCTTCCGCTCATGGCTGAGATAGCCGAGGTAATGGAAACCGAGAGCAACTGCAGTGTCGGTCTTCAAGGCGCAAGCAGTATCAAGGCACTTTGCGGTGACTTTGAGAGTGAAGCTAAGGAGCATCTTTCGGGAAGATGTTCTGCCAAGCAGTGCAAGGGTCTTGTTCACTACTATATCGACCCCAAGCTTTGCAAGGGTGACGGAGCATGTGCGGAAATTTGTCCGAAGCATGCGATTGAGGGCGGCAAGGGATATGTTTCCGTTGTCGATGAGTTCGAGTGCGTTAAGTGCAGAAAATGTCTTGATGTCTGTGCTCACGGTGCGGTCAAGTCCGTAAGCGGCAGACTTCCGAAGTTGCCTGACGAGCCAATAGCAATCGGAGGCTCAAAGAAGTCGGAGGAGGGCACTGTGCGCAAGGAAAGAAAGCGTGTTCGCCCGTCAGCAAGACTTTATTCAAAGAAGCTCAGCGGAAAATCCGCTGAAAATGATATAGCAAAGGAAGCAAAAATAACAGTAAAGGGGAATTTACCGATGAGAGAAATGAACGCCGACATTATTATTGTCGCAGCAGGTCCTGCAGGTCTTGCCGCAGCGGTAACGGCAGGAGAAAACAATCTTTCCAGTATCGTTATCGAGAAGTCCAACACAACGGGCGGTGCCGCAAATATGGGTATGGGCCCGCTCGGTATCGACACAAAGGTTCAGAGAAGACAGTTCAATCAGATTACGGTAGAAAAGGCATTGGACCTTCACATGGACTACACTCACTGGAGAGTTGACGCAGACCTCGTATCGACATATTTTTCAAAGTCAGCCGATACAATCGAATGGCTTGAGGGCATGGGCGTAGAGTTTGCGGGAGCATTCAAGTATTTCGCAGAGTCTGAGGCTACATGGCACATCGTCAAGCCTGAGAACGGAGTTATCGGCCCAAGAGCCGCAGGCGGAATGGTCAAGGCTCTTACCAACCGTGCAAAGGAGCTCGGCGCTCAGTTCGAGATGGAAACAACAGTAACCGAGCTTATCAAAGAGGACGGAAAGGTTTGCGGCGTTATGGCTGTTGACAAGGAAGGTCAGCAGATTAAGGCAATGGGCAAGGCTGTCATCGTTGCTACCGGCGGATTCGGAAATAACAAGGAGATGCTCGAGAAGGAGTTTAATCTTCACCTTTGCGAGGACTTCTACCCGTTCATGGTTCCCGGCATCACGGGTGACGGACTCAACATGATGTGGAAAGCGGGCGCTATGAAGTACGGCGCAGGAATCGAGGCTATTTATCAGCTTCCCGATAACCTCAACTGGTTTTTGCTCGACGCCGTTCTGCGTCAGCCGAACCTTCTCATCAACCAGCTTGGCGAGCGTTTCATGAACGAAGACCGCATGGGCAACACAACCTTCACGGGAAATGCTCTTGCACTCCAGCCGGGAAATTACGGTTATTGCATTATGGACGGAAACATCCTCAAGTACTACAAGAAGAACGGCCCCGACATCGAGGATATCGTTCATCCAGCCGAGGCATTCCACGCATTCGAGCAGCAGGCTAAAGTTGCTGTCGAGCAGGGATATGAGGCTTATTTTGAGGCTGAGACAATCGAGGAGCTTGCAGAAAAGCTTCAGATTGACGAGGAGGTTCTCAGAAATACAATCGAAAGCTACAACGAGATGTGCGATATGCACTGTGATACTCAGTTCAACAAGAATCCTAAGTTCCTTCACAAGATTACGGGCAAGGGCAAATATCTTGTCGGTAAGTTCTATCTCGGAGCATACGGCACTATCGGCGGAATCCGCATCAACAAATACTGTGAGGTTCTCGATGATAACTTCATGCCGATTCCG
>CAVKLS010000121.1:0-5590 GCA_963657025.1 bacterium
AATTCAACTGGCAGAAGCACTTAGCCTTCTTTTCCGTTTTGATTTTATATACCGCATTCGGCACAGAATCAAAGCTTACGTCTATCTCGTCAAAATTCTTCTCGGAGTAAGGATTTTTAAGAAAATCAAGGAAAATCATTTCCTCCGTGACGGTGTGACCGTCCTCGGGGTTAAATCTTCTCTCCGCTGCCGTGTTGTCATCAAGCAAGATATTCATCCTGTAGCTCAAATCATACAAGGCAAAATGGAACATCGGCTGCATCTTCTTTTCGGAGAGCATCTTCACCTTTGTGTGAATTTCCATTTTGTTTTCGACAGCCTTATACTCTCTTACCATAACGAAATCATCGTTTCTTTCGCTCACTCTTATCTCACCGTCACCGATTTTCTCCACGGTAATTTTCTTTTCGTAATTCGGTATGAAAATTCCCTCAATGTACGGCGCACAGGCATGCGGCCACATCTCCTTGAAAGGCACCGTGCCGTTTTCGGCTGCGCCGCAGTCCAAAAACGCTGATTTTTCTTCAAAGCCGAAATCATTTAATTTTATCACGCTCTGCTCGAATTTATATCGTCCGTGCTCTCTTATCTCATCAACGGAGAATGTGAATTTCTCGGTATAACCCTCAATTTGAAACGATATACTCTCGGTGTTCTTCGGCATAGCTATCTCAAACAGACCTTTTCCGAACACCTCTTGTTTCACAGAACCGTCCTTTAAGAGAATCTCAACCGTAACCGCTCCTATTTTCTCGCCTGTATTTTCAAGCTTGTACGCCGTCAGATTTTTGTCACCGGGCCAAATCTTCACCCCGTGGTCTTTCATGTGCAAACCGGCAATATCGGCACTTAAGGTATCGATAAAGAGAGAATAGTCTTTTTTCTCAACTCTGCAATCTATGCTTATAAATCTCTCGTCGATTAGCTTCTCGGCTTTATAGAGATTTTTCTTGTCCAATTTCTGCATTATCTCAGGCAAAGCACTGCTGTCAGCGTATTCAATTCTTCCCGCAAGCTTGATAACGCTCGGCAGATAGTTGTGAAGAATATAGTCACCGTATAGGGTAGGCTCTTCATTGATAATGACAAAGCCGCATTTTCTCATCATGTAAAAGGACGGATAGTTGTCCTTCGCAACCTCACAGATAAGGTCGTTGTAGCCACGCTTCACAAGCTCCGTGATAAGCATGCTGAACATCTCGTTGATTGAGAAAACCGACATCTGATATTTCTGATCTATGATAAGCGCACAGGCAAAAGCCTGATTTTTGTTAGCTACCTTCTGACCTCCGGTTTTGTAAGCCGCAACATAGCTTACCGCCTTGCCGTCCTTCTTTCCCACAACAGCGAAAAGAGTTCCCTTCTTTCGCTGATAGTCGATAAATTTCTCCCCCGTTAAGTCCTCGTCATATTTTCCAATCCAGAACTTGTTGCTTTTCATAAGACTTGCAACAGCGTCCGCATCCTTTTCATTGTAAAATTCATATTCTATATTTGACATATTTCTTTCTTCCTTTCATTTTCCTTTTTCAATTCAATTTTAATTTTATATCAAAAACAAAATGCCGTTTGACCCTAAAGAAGCCAAACAGCATTTTATTTTATCGTGAAATCAATACTTTTTAGCCTTTCGTGACATATTAACAATTGCTAACAGATAGAACACAACTCCCGTTACGGCAAGCACCGTAATGTGAAGCCATGCGCCCGGTACACTCGAGCCGTAGCTGAAGGTTACGCCGACTTGGTTCTGAAAATCGGCAAGTGCCGAACCGGGCAGATTTGCGAAGCCTGCCGCCATGCCGTCACCCATCAGAAGCTGTCTGAAAAGAGCAGCCGCATGAGCACACGGGAAGCACTTGATTACCCACTGCACTGCGCTCGGAAGCTCGCCTATGCATACATAAGCTCCTACAAGGAAGCCTATCAGTGTTCCGAGTATAATGCTTATCATGGTGTAGGTGTTGCTTGTTTTCACGAAAGAAACGATGAAGCAAACCATTGCGCTTGACGCAAACGATGAGAGAAGTATAACCCCCAAGACCTTGACTATCGTCATCAGACTCAAAATTTCTCCGCCGTTTGCAACTATATATATTTCGCCGAAAATAAGTGTGACAACGCTCATTACAACGCTGATGATTATTCCCGTGAACATATAGCCTGCGGCAACGCTGCTTCTCTTAAGCGGCGAGGAATAAAAATCCTTCACGCATTTGTTTTCCCTGTCTGAAACCATAACTGCATATGCTCCCATACTCGTCGTTATCGCCGACGAAGCCAGCATACCTGCAACAACCCAGGAATTCATTATATATTTGGCGTTATCGAGAAAATCGAGTCCCTTTGTTATCGAATCTCCGATGAAGAAGATGAATAAGCAAAAGATAATTATTACGCCGAGCAGCGAAAAGAATATTCCGCCTTTATTTTTAAAGAAGATTTTCAGTCCTCTTGCTGTCATTTGATTCATTCTCTGAGCTCCTTTCCGGTGATGTTAAGGAAAACATCATCCATAGTTCCGTACAGTACTTCAAATCCCTCAATTTCGTTTTTAATAGGTTCCAAAACAGCAATCGCATCGATTGTTGACTTTATTTTAACATCAATGAAATCCTGTTTTTCTGTCCACTTCAAGCCGTGCTCATCAAGATATTTTTCAACTTTGGCTTCTTTTTCCTCCTTCGGCTTAATCTGAATATGCTCGAAGCTGTATTTTTCTTTTAACTCATACGGTGTTCCCTGAGCCACGATTAAGCCGCCGTCCATAACCACAACATAGTCGGCTTTTGCAGCCTCCTCCATGTAGTGCGTGGTGAGGAAGATTGTCATACCGTTTTCCTTCTGGAGTCTCTCGACCGTCTCCCAGACATGCTTTCTCGTCTGCGGATCGAGTCCCGTTGTCGGCTCGTCCAGGAAGAGTATCTGCGGTGTGTTCAAAAGTGCTCTCGCAATGTCCACTCTTCTTCTTTGACCGCCTGAGAGCACGCCGTACTCTCTGTCGATAAAATCATCTATCTCGGAATACTTCGCGGCATTTTTTACAGCCGCCTTTCTTTTTTCCTTTGTGTTGTAATAAAAGCCCGCACGAATCATCAGATTTTCCTTGACGCTCAGCTTCTTGTCCATTACGCTGTCCTGAAAAACCACACCGATGGTGTTTCTGATTTTATCCGTCTCACGCTTCATGTCATATCCTGCGATTTTAATATTGCCCTCATCGTATTTGTTAAGCGTACAAAGAATATCGATTGTAGTTGACTTTCCCGCTCCGTTGGGGCCCAGAAAAGCGAACAGGCTTCCCTTTTTCACCGAAAAATCTATACCCTTAACAGCCTTCACCTTTCCGTATGACTTTTTCAGTGAAGATACTGTGATTATTTCATTCATCTCTCTTTTTCTTTTCCTTTCATTTTTTTGCTCAGACCGTATCAGGGAAGAAAATTCTCTACTACCGTTCCGATGTTATCCTTAAGTGCCGAGCGGTAAATGTAATTAGAAACCGCCAAATCAAGCACGCCCAAGCCGAACGGACTGTAAACAGACGCCTTGCCCTCTTGTCTTGCGGGAACCGTTCCGTTCACCACCTCTGCGATGTTTCCTGCGACGAAGTCACCGTTTCCAAGCTTCTGGTATGTAAGGTGAATCGAGGTGCGCTCTCTGCAAACATGCTCAAAATCATCAACGATGTTATGTGCGTTCTCAATAACCGACGGTGCCAAATCTCTTAGCGAAATGCCTAGAACCGTGTGCTCGCTTGTCATAGCCTCGATTTTGTCGATAAACGGAACTCCCGCCGTCGTCGCAAACGAGACAAGCTTTGCATTTTCAAAGATCTCCTCGATGCTGCCGCACTTCACAAATTCGTAGTCTTCGTCTTTATGCCAAGAAATAAAGTTTTCCATTCTGTCTTCCGACAGGTCGAACATAAATATCTTCTTGATTGTTGGGAAAACATTCTTCACGAAGAGAAGAATTTCCTTGTTGATTCTTCCGCATCCGATTAAGCCGAACGCCTCCTCGTTCTTGTTTGTGTGCAGGTGCTTAGCCGCCAGAGCCGCACTTGCCGCCGTTCTCTTGGCACTGATTATCGAGCCCTCAAGGACTGCATTAACTCTGCCTGTTTCCATATCGTTGAGGAAAATCGCCGCCGAGGCACGCTCTATATTGTGCTCAATGTTTCCGGGGAAGGAAGAAATCCACTTCATACCCGCTATGTTAAAGTTGCCGCCGATATATGCCGGCAAACCGATTATTCTGTTTCTGTCGTCATTCGGGAATCTCAAGAAGATCGAGTGCGGAAGCGAGGTCTTTCCGTCATTGTGAAAAATATATGTGTCCTTCACAATTTCGATAATTTCGCTTTCCTTTCCCTCAAGTGCCGAATTCACCTGTGCTGCTCCTAAAATTAATAAGTTATTTGTCATAATGTTCTTTCCTTTCTTTTCCTTTGTTTTGTGTTGTTTTTTATTTGAATTTTTGAATTGTGATAATCATTTGATTGTTCTGGGTAATTACTCCCACTGTCGAAAGCCTCTCAGTCGGATGCGGCGGATAAAAGCATGTATTCGTCACGAAGAAGCTTTCGTCTTCTTCAAAACCGACCGTTTTCAGATTGGAGAGAAAGACCGTCGGCCTTTCGTCCTTGAAGCCTATCATTTTAGCCATCTTTTTCGCAAACGGCACGTTTTTGTCCGTGTATACCGAAAAAATCACATCGTCAAAGAAATCGGGGCATATTCTGTTCATCATTTCTTCTCCCCTTAGGATTTCTTCCCTGTTTTCAAGCTTGCCCTTTATAAAGCTTCCGATTGTCTTCAGCCTCTCGTCTTCATCGGTGCTCTTTCCGATATCCTTCCGCCTGACATCAATGCGGCTGACATAGTTTCCGAAAAGCTCCGCCCCGGCTCTTGTGTCTACAGGCAGTGAAACTGTTTCTGCTTTTTCTTCCGTGAACACCTCATTCACGAGATATGCGCTTATCGATACGCCTAGCGTATTGCAGTGCTCTTTCATTTTGTCAATTTCCGATTTTGTTAGCACTCTCTTTTCAATCTCAAGCTCGTTCTCCCGATACAGCCGTCCGTGCATTGCCAGAAAATCCTCTCTCGAATATCTTTCGGCAGGATAATGCTTGTTTATAGTATCAACCAGATATTTTTCCTTTGGGTCCAAATCTGTGTTTTTCTTTTCGTCCGTGTAATCGGATGCAAAAGAAATATTTCTTCCCGTCATCAGGGCTGCAAATCTCTTTATCAGCAAAATCAGAGAATTTGCGTCTCCGATAATGTGATGCATACAAAAATATACCGTGTAACCGAAGTTCTCCTTGCGAACGTTTATCTTCAGCGTGTCTGCTTTTGATAAATCAAACGGTAAACATACAAGCTGTTTCAGAATTTTCGAATCATCGTCATCGGAAAAACTTATATTATCAAGATTTTTTTCAAAACCTTTGTTTTCGAGTTTTATGCTGTTGTTTTCATTCAAAAGAACCGCCGCACTGAACGGCTTAAAGCTTTTCACCGCTTCACCCAGTGCTTTTTTTATCTCGTCCTCTGTCTTATCACAGTGAACATCGCACGAAATA
>CAVKLS010000122.1:0-5572 GCA_963657025.1 bacterium
GCAATCGACCTTGCCAAAAACGGAGTGAAGGTGCTTGTCAATTACTTCAAAAATGAAGAGGGGGCACTTGAAACACTGAAAACCATTGAAGAAAACGGCGGTGAGGGAGAGATAATCAAGTGTGATGTATCCGACGCCGCACAGGTAAACAAGATGTTTTTGAGCATCAAGAAAGCCTATAAGAAACTGGATATTTTGGTGAACAACTCTGGCATAACCAAGGACGGATACCTCTTGATGATGAGTGAGGAGAATTTCGTGAGCGTGATGGCAACGAACCTCGGCGGCTGCTTCAACTGCACGCAAGGCGCACTTCGCCTTATGTGTGCCGCAAAAAAGGGCGGCTCGATAATCAATATTTCATCGACAAGCGGCGTAGTCGGTCAGGAGGGACAGGCAAATTACTCCGCATCAAAGGGTGCGATAATTTCCTTTACCAAGACGGCGGCTAAGGAGTATGCGAAAAACGGCATCAGAGTGAATGTAGTCGCTCCCGGTTTTGTCGAAACCAAAATGACTCAAAAGAGCGAAAAGCTCTTAAAGGAAAAATACATGGGATACATCCCCATGGGAAGATTCGGTCAGCCCGATGAGATTGCACAGGTTGTGACATTCCTTGCATCAAAAAGGGCGTCGTACATAACAGGTAAATGCATAGTCGTTGACGGCGGCTTAACAATGTAAAAAGAAAGGAAGAAAGTAAAATGGAATTAACAACAAAAAACGAGATTTTAGAGTACGCAGAAAAAAGAAGAATGGTTTGTGCGGCGGTCAAGAGAATCATAGTAGACCAGCTGTGCCTTGATATCGAGCCTGAGTTCATCACGAACGACCAGCCGCTGTTCGGCAGAGGCTTGGAGCTTGACTCAATTGACGCACTGGAGCTTGCGGTCGGAATTTTCTCAGAATTCTCCGTGACGGTTTCGGACGGAAACTCGGCGGTGTTCAGTTCGGTAAATACGATTTCCGACTACATTATGTCTGAGGATTATGACGACTCAAATTTGGAACCCGTTGAATAATCGGGGGTGAATGATGAGAATAGAAGCTCAGACGATTGCAAAGCTTTTGCCGCACAGGTACCCTTTTTTGCTCATCGACAGAGTGACAAAGCTGGAGCCGGGCAAAAGTGCGGTGGGAATTAAAAACGTGACCATTAACGAGCCGTATTTCACGGGGCATTTTCCCGGAGAACCGATTGTGCCGGGCGTATTGATTGTGGAGAGCCTCGCACAGCTTACGGCGGTGATGTATTCCACGGGACATTTTCCCGAGGATACCGATTGGGAACATCTCGATAAATCCAAAGTCGATTTTTCGGCGATTGCCTCCAAGGTAGGATATTTGGTAGATATCAAAAATGTAAAATTCAAAAAGACGGTAAGACCCGGCGACACCATGGAGCTAAGGGTATATAAAAAGGTACAATTTCAAAATTTATCACAGATTAAAGTAGAAGCTTATGTAGACGGAAATAATGTGCTTGACGGCATTATTTCGGTAAGTGAAAGACCATAAAAGAAAGAAGGAGATTAAATATGAGAAACAGTATATTAAAGGATTTATATAACAATGAGGTGGTTTTTGAGGAAGTGAACGAGTCACTTGTCCCCGCAAAATTCACAGACACAGAGAATGAATATAACGTCTTCAGACACGGAGTTGCACTTGTCGACGGTGTCGGCTATGCAATGCTTAAGCTTGAGGGCGATGATGTGATAGAGGAAATCGACGCACTTGTGACAAAGGATATCCGCTATCTTAACCCGGGCAAAATTGCAGAGTGCTTTTTCCTGAACGAGGAGGCAAAGCCGCTGGGTATCGCTTATATCGTAAATGACGATGACGCGGTCCTTGTGCTTGTTCCGCCCGAGAATGCGGTTAAGGTTACCGCTTGGCTTGACGAAAAGCTGAGTGATAATGTGACCGTGACGGATATGACAAAGGAAAATCACCTGATTTTTATTGAGGGTGAAAAGTCATGGAAGATTGTTAAAGAGGTATTCGATTTTGCCGTTGAAACCTTGCCGCTTAGAGATATGGTAAAGGTTGATTACGATTCCGACACAGTAATGCTTGCGAGAATCGGACGTTCGGGCGAATATGCATACGCTATGCTCTCTTCAGCAGAGACTGTCCATGTGCTTGCCGAGAAGCTTCTCAAGGAATATGCCGATACTCTCGAGTTCTGCGGTACTGACGCACTTCGTGTGTGCATGGCAGAGGTGAATCAGCCGATTATCAACGAGGAGTCGGTCGAGGAGGGCAATATCTTCGAGCTTGCTTATCAGTGGTTCGTGCAGTTCGATAAAGAGGACTATGTCGGCAGAGATGTTCTCATGGCACAGTTTGAGGAAGCTGCAAAGAGACAAAGCGTAGGATTTGTGGCAAAGAATGCAGAGAAAATCGACAAGGGCGCTGATGTTTTCCTTGAGGACGAGCATGCGGGAAAGGTTATTTACAGCAAATTTGACCCCACACTTAAGGGTGTTCTCGGATTTATGATGCTTGACACAAAACTTGCCGTTTCGGGTATTCCGCTTACGGTAAAAAATAACGGCGGCGACGCTCAGGCGGTAACCGTATCATCTCCCTTTGTACGTCCCCTGAGCTGGGATTCTTCAATGGAGTAATCTTGGGAGGGCGTCTATGAAGAGAGTAGTGGTTACCGGTTACGGTATCGTAAATGCAATGGGCAAGAATAAGCAGGAGGTCGAGAGAAATGTATTCGGCGGCAAAAGCGGCGTGGGCAAGAAGACATTCGAGTCCGTCGACCGTGACTATGAGGGCACTGTCGGAGAGGTTAAGAATCTGACAGAAACAGACTCGTTTTTTGAAGAAAACAATATTCCTTATGACAGATGCGCCCAGCTTGCCATTATGGCGGCTAACGAGTGTCTTGAGCACTCAAAAATCAACTGCGGGAATGAAGATCCGTTCAGAAGAGGTGTTGCCGTGGGCACGTCTCTCGGCGGAATGCTCAGCGGTCAGACCTTCCACAGACAATGGCTTTCTGAGGGCCTAAACAAAGCCGACAAGGACTACCTTTACATGTATCCGCTTCACACGGTGGTTGATGTTCTCTCCAAGAAATATGCGTTCAAGGGCGTGAAGAACGTTATATCAACGGCATGCGCGGCAAGCGGAAATATCGTCGGATACGGCATGGATATGATCAAAAGCTGCAAGCATGACGTGATGCTGGTCGGCGGAGTGGATCCGCTGAGCGTGTTCTCGTTTGCGGGCTTCACCTCGCTCAAGGCACTCGACCCCGAGCCGTGCAAGCCGTACAGCGTGAGCAGCGGAATTAACCTCGGTGAGGGCGGCGCGTTTGTGTTGCTTGAAGAATATGAGCACGCAAAGAAAAGAGGAGCGACGATTTATGCCGAAATTTTAGGTTACGGTCTCAGTGCCGACGCTTATCATCCGACTGCTCCCGACCTCGGCGGAGGCGGCGCTTCGAGAGCCATGAACACGGCAATCAAGCTTGCGGGAATAGACAAGGGCGAGGTATCGTATGTGAACGGTCACGGTACGGGCACAACAGCAAACGACAAGGCTGAGCGTTCTGCGTTCAAGACTGTTTTCGGTGACAAAATATCGGATATTCCGCTCAGCAGTATAAAGGGTGCTATCGGTCACTGTCTGGGTGCGGCGGGCGCAGAGGAATGCGTTGTTTCGATTATGGCGCTCAATAACGGTTTGCTTCCGCCTACCGTAAACTTTAAAAGTGATGTGCAGTCACCGATAAATCTTGTTCCAAATGTCGCTCAGGAGCACGAGAGCCGCGTGATTCTCTCAAATTCGTTTGCATTCGGCGGAAACAACTGCTGCCTTGCTATCGGCAAGGAAAACGCTGAGAGAACACCGCATGAGATCACGAAGCCCAAGGTCGTTATTACGGGTATGGGCTGCTGCGGTACGGGCGGAGAAACAGTGGAGAAGCTGTTTGATACCTTTGCGAACAGAAGAGTGAATATCAAGGAATATTCGGCTGAGGGTATATCCTGTAATCAGGTAGGCGATATGCCGGACGTTGAGTGGAAAAAGTATATCCCGGGAAAAATCATCCGCAGAATTGACGAGGTTACAAAGCTTGCAATGACTGCGGGCAAGCAGGCACTTGACAACAGCAAGCTTTCCGTCACAAAAAATAACACTGAGAGAATCGGCGTAATTTACGCTACGGGCACAGGCCCACTGGGAACCATAGTCAATATTGACAAGAGCATTGCGGAAAAGGGAATCGGCTCAATCAGCCTTTCGGATTTCCCAAACAGCGTTATCAATGCCGCACCGGGCAATTTGTGCATTGCAAACATGCTTAAGGGCCCCACTTCAACACTTTCCGACGGAACTGCTTCCTATCTTTCGGCATTCAATTATGCGGTGGAGCTTTTGAATGACGATATGGCTGACGCAATCATTATGGTTGGCGCAGACGAATGCAACGATCCGTTAATTGCAGGCTACGACAAGCTCGATTTGTTATCCAAGAGCGAATTTGCACCGCTTTCCGACAAGGCTGACGGAATGGTATTCTCTCAGGGTGCTGTCGCGGTAATGCTTGAGACAGAAAAGCACGCAAAGGAGAGAAACGCAAACATCATAGCCGCTGTAAAGGGTTATGCCGTCACATCTGACAACTACCGTCTGGGTACGGTGTCACCTGAGGGCGAGGAGCTTTACGAGTGCGTCAAGAGAGCGGTAGAGGACAGCAAGTCTGATAAAATCGATTTGTACATCAATGCGGCAATGGGCATTGCAGACTGTGACAACGCCGATATAAACGCCATGAAAAAGCTTATCGGAAACGGTGTGTTGAGTGAGGATGTTTCCTGTTCTATGGTATCCCCCATGCTCGGAGTAGCATCGGGAAGCAACTCGGGCTACGGCCTTATGAACGCACTCTATTCATTCATCAATCAGGAGGTAGTCGGTTTGCCGTCTGAGGGATATGAAGTAAAGGAAGAAATTGCGGCTCATTACAGCAAGGAAAACGAGAAGAAGGAAATCAAAACCGCATGCATCAGCACAATGGCACTCGGCGGTGCGTATTCCGCTCTTGTTATTGAAAAATATTGAGAAAAAGCCGTTTGAGAAAGGTGGAATATGGACATTGAAAAAAGGATAATCGTGTGTCCGACAGACACAGATCCGTACAATATTATTCACCATCCACGGTACTTTGTTTGGACTGAGGAGGCGATTCTCGAATGGCTTATTTCCGACTACGGTGACCTGAATAAGTTATCATATGAGATAACAGAATTTCGCTGCAAGTTTATTTCGGTTGGCGTTTTGTACGATGAAATGAGTCTGCGGCTCAGTCCGAGAAAAAGGAAAAAAGCAGCAGACGGCGAGAATATCAAATTTCAGGTCAGAATTACAAATCTTAAAAATAAGAATCAGGTGATTGACGGAGAATTTTTTGTGAGGGTAAAAGAAAAAATCAATGGGTGAGAAATGCATTTTGGTGGGTGCGGCGCTTTTTAACTGGAGCGAAACGCAGAGAATGACGGAAATTAGCGATGAGCTTGTTAGAAGAGGCATAAAGATTGTGTTTGTAGGC
>CAVKLS010000123.1:0-5464 GCA_963657025.1 bacterium
CAGAAGTAGGAGTGCGTGAATGAGAATACTTGTTATCGGAGATGTTGTGGGCGGAAACGGATGCCGTCATTTAAGAGATAAATTGCCTTCTTTCAGGCGGGAAATGAATATCGACGCCGTCATCTGCAACGGTGAAAATTCCTCTGACGGAAACGGAATCACACCGTCGTCGGCAAAATATCTTTTTGACAGCGGAGTTGATGTCATTACTCTCGGAAATCACACATACAGACGCCCCGAGATTTACGATTATCTTGATGAAACGGACATTTGCATAAGACCTGCGAATTTTCCTGCGGGCGCACCAGGAAGCGGAGTTTGCGTTCTCGATATGGGAAGATGCGAGATATGCGTAATCAATCTCATAGGTCAGGTATATATAGATAATTTTGACAGTCCGTTTGATAAGCTTGACGAAATCTTGAAGCGTGACGATCTTCCGAAAATAAAAATTGTCGATTTTCATGCCGAAGCAACGGGTGAGAAGAAAGCGCTTGCCTACTATGCCGACGGACGGGTGACTGCGGTTTTCGGAACTCACACGCACGTGCAAACGGCTGACGAGTGCGTTTTGCCAAAGGGCACGGGCTACATCACCGATGTCGGAATGACGGGCTGCACCGATTCTATTCTCGGAGTGAAAAAGGAGCTTGTTATCAAGAAGCTTCGCACTAAGCTCCCCGTTCGTTTCGACTATGAGCAAGGTCCGTCTCACATGGACTGCATGCTGATTGAAGCCGACCCAAGAACAGGCTTGTGCAAGAGCGTCGAGAGATTCAGTCTGAAGTAAATTTTTTAACAAAATAATCCCTCTGCCCGTACGGTAGAGGGATTAATTTATGTTGCAAAAATGAACAATGGTCATAAATTGTAAATTAAATGTAAATTTTGCGGTTTTTCAGTCCTTCAAAATTCAAATATATTTGTATTTTCGGCCAAGTTGTGATAAAATGACCTCAACTATGATGTTAACTTTTGTATTTTGAAAGCGAAAAATTAAACTTAACTCGATCAAGAAATCGGAGAAAGGTGTATCAAAATGATAAACGGTGCTACTTTAAGAGATGCTGTCATCTCTGGTGCAAACAATATTCTCAACAACAAGAAGCTTGTCGATGACCTCAATATTTTCCCTGTTCCCGACGGAGACACAGGCACAAATATGTCCATGACAATCACGGCTGCAAGAGATGAGCTCGTTAATCTCTCTGATGACGTAACAGTCGCAGAGGTAGCAAAGAAAACCGCAAGTGCAATGCTTCGAGGCGCAAGAGGAAACTCCGGCGTTATCTCCTCACTTCTTTTCAGAGGCTTCTCAAAGGGTCTTGAGGGAATGACAGAGGCTGACGGTCACGCACTCGTTCATGCACTTTCCATCGGTGTTGAGGCTGCTTACAAGGCAGTTATGAAGCCGACAGAGGGTACTATCCTTACTGTTGCGAGAGTTGCAAGCGAGGTTGGTACAAATGCCGCTGAGCTCGACCACGACGCGCTTTATGTATGGGGCGCAGTTTGCGAGGGCGGTCAGGAGGCACTTGAGGACACTCCGAACCTTCTCCCTGTTCTTAAGAAAGCAGGCGTTGTAGACGCAGGCGGAAAGGGAATTCTTCTCATTTTCGAGGGTATGCTCTCCGTATTCAAAGACGGCGTTATCATCGAGGAGATTAAGGAGCCTGAGGCTCTTTCCAAGGAAGACGAGACTGCTCAGTTCTTCGCAAGCGTTGCCGCTGAATTTGACGAGGTTATCAACTTCACATACTGCACAGAGTTCATCGTCGGAAGAGATCCGGAGTGCGACAAGGATCCGCTCGATTTGAGACTTTTCCTTGAGACAATCGGCGACTGCGTTGTTGTTGTCGACGACGAGGACATCATCAAGACTCATGTACACACAGAGAATCCGGGCAATGCTATTCAGAAGGCTCTCGAGTACGGTCAGCTTCTCAAGGTAAAGGTTGAGAACATGAAGGAGCAGCACAGAAAGGCTGCCGAGGAGAACGAGAAGAAGAAGAAGGAGTTCGAGGCTAAGCAGGAGGCTGAGAAGCAGAAGCTTCCAAAGGCAGAGCCGGAGGAGGAATTCGGCTTTGTTTCCGTTGCTGCCGGCGAAGGCGTTCAGGAGCTCTTCAAGGATTTGGGATGCACTCATATCGTAAGCGGCGGTCAGACCATGAATCCGTCCACAGATGATATTCTCGAGGCTATTCTTGCCACACCTGCAAAGATTGTCTATGTTCTTCCGAACAACAAGAACATTATCATGGCTGCAGAGCAGGCAATTCCTATGGTTGAGGATAGAAGAGTTGTTGTCGTTCCGACAAGAACAATCCCACAGGGTATCAGTGCTATGCTCGCATTTGACGACACAGCAGAGACAGACGAGAACCGTGAGAACATGATGGATGCCGCAAGAGCAACAGGCACAGGTCTTGTTACATTTGCCGCAAGAGATTCCGAGTACGGCGGAAAGAAGATTCGCGAGAACGACATCTTGGGTCTTGTCAACGGCAAGATGGAGTTTGTCGAGAAGAGCCCTGCAGACACTCTTTACAGAGTTGCAAAGCACATGATTACAAAGTCCACAGGCTTCATCACAATCATCTACGGTAACGGCACAACTGAGGAAGAAGCTCAGTCCGTAGCTGACAGAATTTCCAAGAAGTTTGGTAAGGACCTTGAGGTTCAGCTTGTAAACGGCGGTCAGCCTGTTTACTACTACATACTCTCAGTCGAGTAATAGATATTGCAATTATCGGGGTCACATTACTCATGTGGCCTCTTTTTATTTGAGATGGGAAGAAGGTGAGAATTATCCGAGATGTGCTCAATATGCCGATTCGTGAGCTCAATGGTATCGGCGAAAAGAAGGAAAAGCTGTTTTTGAAGCTTGGTGCGCAGACGGTTGGTGACTTACTGCGCCACTATCCGTTCAGATATGTCGATTGGACGGACGTACGCGCGATAAGAGACTGCGTACCGGATGAAGAAAATATCGTCAGGGCGATGCCGCTTTCGGCTTTGTCACAGACTGTAACGCCAAACGGTACGGTGATTTACAAGACAGACATTACCGACGGTGACACGGCAATGAAGATAAATCTTTATTACCGTGCCTCGGGTAACGCTTATCACTTTGCGGGGTATTGCCCGTTTTATCTCAAGGCGGGGGTAGACTACCTCTTTAAAGGAAAGGTCAAGGACGAGGGATACGGACTTACCATGGATTCACCCGTTTATTATGAGGAGAGCAAGGCTCAGGAGCTTGAGCCGTGGTATCACCTGACGAGCGGTCTCAAGCAGTTCGAGGTGAAAAAAGCGATTGCAGAAGCGATTAAGCTATTACCTGATTCGCTCCCTGACCCTATTCCCAATGAGATACGAAATAAATACAAGCTTTGTACAAAGCGCTATGCCGTTGAGAATATCCACGCAGGCAAGACAAAGGAAGAAGTGGCAATCGCAAAAAGCAGACTTGTTTTCGAGGAGCTGTTGATTTTTCAGCTTGGACTTATCAAGCTGAGAAACCGAGTGAAAACGACAAACTGTCACAAGCTGAAAAAAGATTACAGCGGTGATTTTTCCGAGCTTCTGCCATTTGAGATGACGGGAGCACAGAAGCGTGCTGTAAAGGATGCCGTTGACGATATGATGAGCGAGACCACGATGAACAGACTCCTTCAGGGTGATGTCGGTTCGGGAAAAACCGCAGTTGCGGCGGCTCTATGCTACAATATGATAAGAAGCGGTGCACAGGCGGCACTTATGGCGCCGACAGAAATTCTCGCAAGACAACATTTTGTTTCGTTAAGCGGGCTTTTGGAGCCGTGCAAAATAAATGTCGTTTTGCTCACGGGCTCGGTCAAGGGAAAGGCAAAGAAGGAAGCACTGGCAAAAATCAAAAGCGGCGAAGCACAGCTTGTTGTGGGAACGCATGCGTTGATTGCCGATGCGGTCGAGTACAATAATCTCGGCTTGGTAATAACGGACGAGCAGCACCGTTTCGGAGTTAATCAGCGTTCTCAGCTTGAGGAAAAAGCAGAAACGCCGCATACGCTTGTTATGTCGGCAACTCCGATTCCGAGAACCCTGGCGCTGAAAATATTTGCCGATTTGGATGTTTCTGTTCTGGATGAGCTTCCGCCAGGCAGACAGGTGATTCAGACCGTACGCAGAACCTCTGCGAGCAAGTTTCCCGGTGAGCGGGGAATGGGAGTTTATAAGTTCATCGAGAGCGAGATATTAAAGGGCAGACAAGCTTATATCATTTGTCCGCTTATAGATGATTCCGATTCTGACAAGAAAAGCGTCAACGAATACGCAAAGATGCTTGAAAGATATTTTCCGAAGGAATGGATTGGCATGGTTCACGGCAAGATGAAGCCGAACGAGAAGGAAAAGGCAATGAGTGAGTTTGCCGACAATAAGACCAAAATTCTTGTTTCGACAACCGTTGTCGAGGTTGGCGTCGACGTGCCGAACGCCACCATTATGATGATAGAAAATGCCGAGCTTTACGGACTTTCTCAGCTTCATCAGCTAAGAGGACGAGTGGGCAGAGGAAAGTACAAATCGTATTGTATTTTGATTTCCGACGCCAAAAACGAGGCAGCTCAAACGAGATTGAAAACCATGTGCGAAACCTCGGACGGCTTTCAGCTTGCCCTCATGGACTTGAAGCTCAGAAAAGCGGGAGACTTTTTCGGCGTTCGACAGCACGGTGATTATAAACTTGAGATTGCCGATATCTATAACGATACGGAGATATTGAATGATGCAAAGGAAGCCGTTGATATGATATTGGCTGACGACCCCGAGCTTAAAAAACCGAATCACAAAGAGTTGCTTGATGAAGTGAGAAATCTCTTCAACAAGAATGGAGCAGTAACATTTTAGCTGAATTTTAAAGGAGACTACTATGAGTGAGTTTGATTACAACGATATTGAGAAAAACAAGGGAAAAGCTGTTTTTTGCTATCTGACTGTTTTATGGTTAATTCCGTTTCTTATGTGGAGAGACTCTGAATATGTGAAATTCCACATTAATCAGGGTTTGAATCTTCTTTTGTGTGAGGCGGTTCTGGTTATAGCGGATAAATTATTGGGCTTTTTGCTTGGACCGGGATTAATCCTTGGCATTTGGGGATTTATCTATTCAATCGGCAGTCTTGTTCTTATGGTATTTGTTGTGCTTGGTATTATCAACGCTATCAACGGTCAGACAAAGAAGCTTCCGATTATCGGAGACTGGAATTTTATTAACTTGAATTAACTTAGATTAACGTTACTTGATATTTGAACAGCTTAAAGAGAAAGAGCATTGACTTAATAAGGTCAATGCTCTTTTTTGAGTGTGGAGTTTGCTTAAAACAGTATTTGTTTTTTATGATTTTTCTTTGTGCTAAACGGTCGGCACGGAAAATGCCCGTCTGCGAACGCTTCGCATTCTTGACGTATTTTCCTTTGCCTA
>CAVKLS010000124.1:0-542 GCA_963657025.1 bacterium
ACTATGTAACATCCGATATTCACGGCTTTTTCAGTGAAATGAAAGAAGCACTCACAGAAAAAGGCTTTTTCACAGACACCGAACCACACAAACTGATTATTTGCGGTGATTTGTACGACAGAGGCAGCGAAGCGAAAGCCTTACAGGAATTTATTCTTGATTTGCTTTCCAAAAATCAGGTTATACTCATACGTGGCAATCATGAGGATCTGGCACTTGAATTATTGAACACATGGCATATGAAAAGCTATAACCGATATCATCATAACGCCAACGGAACAGTCGACACCGTTTGTCAGTTAACCGATAATTCAGGCGTAGATATTAATCTGCACAGCGAAAAAGTCGGACGGGATTTTATGCAAAATCCGTATATACAAACAATTATCCCGTCTATGGTTGATTATTACGAAACAGATCATTATATTTTTACCCACGGATGGCTTCCGTGCACATCAATCAGCATCTCTCCGTACATAAAGCAATTCAACCTAAACCCGAATTGGCGAACTGCCGATAAAACCACATGGAATAAAGCCCGC
>CAVKLS010000124.1:552-5392 GCA_963657025.1 bacterium
GCTCACGGTGGAGCTACCGTAAAGGGAAAGACTGTCGTTTGCGGTCATTGGCACTGCTCCTTCGGACACTCAAACTACGAGTATGACGGCGGAGAATTTGACAATAATCCTAATTTCTCCCCTTATTACGGCATTGGCATTATAGCACTCGATGCGTGCACAGTCCGTTCTCACAAAGTAAACTGTATTGTTATTGATGACTGATTGCGTATTCAACATCCGCAATTCAAAAAACAGCAAGACTGTCGATTTTTCGATAGTCTTGTTGTTTTTTCATACCGCCGAAAAGCTTGTCTTACGGAAAAAAATATTTACAAATACTATCCAATCGGCGGGGGAAATGCGGAGAATATCCTGTTATGATATGTGTACAGAGAATACAAAAGAATAAGCAACAAGAAAGGCGGTGCATGGTCAATGCACAGTGTAATAATACGGGTAAGCTGACAGATTTGTCTTTACCCAAAACTAACAAGTACTTTCCCGTGCCTTAAAATGCACAAACAGCACAAATATACACAACTCTCACAAACCAGCTACACGAGAAAGGAGCACACTATGAACAACCATGCAAGAAATAAACAGCTATATCGAATAATTGCCTGCATCTTATGCGCATTTTTGATGTGCGGCATACTCACCGCCTGCTCGGGCACGGGCGGTTCGGCATCCAAGGGTGCTAAGATGGTCGGCTACTGGGAGCTTACAGGAGGCACATCCGGTGGCGAAGAGCTTACCGCTGACGACATTAAAACCTTAAAGGAAATGGATTTGCTGTTCATACTTTATCTATCCGAGGACGGCAAAGCAACGTTTGACAGCTTCGGTGATGTCGAGGACATGACCTGGGATATTGAAAACGCTACCTTAACGGTCGATGATATCACCGGCACACTTGAGCTGTCGGACGACACACTGACCTACTCAGACGAATCAGACGAAAGCAACAAGTTCGTCTTTAAGAAAGGCGACGATAGCCTCGCTGAAAAAATCGAGACTGACCGCAAGTCGATGGAGGAAGGCGACGCCGGCACGACCGTGGAGACCCAGCGGGTCGCCATTGACCCGGCCGTCACAATCGCCGACGACGAGGTCGCAAACATCACTGCGGTCGCACGCGTAGTGGACGAGAACGGCATGGGCGGCATCGAGCTCGCCATCACCAACAAGTCCGACGAGCGCTTCGCATCGCACACGCTCGATGACGCCACCGTCAACGGCGGCACGTATGAGATCTACTACTACGCCGAAGTATACGCAGGGGAAACGGTTAACGAGGTCGTCGCCTTCGACGGTGTCACCACCATTGACGAGCTGAAGGACATCAACTTCACGCTTACTATCTACGAGGTCGAGTACTTCAACGATCTCGGCGTCTACGAGGTCAGCATCCCGTAGCCCAAGGCGGCTGGGGTTCTCACCCCTTCTCACCCATTTTTGTTGATACGAAGAAAACTTTACAGCCGTAGACACAGCCTATCGCGGACATAACCTGGGATATTGAAAACGCTACCTTAACAGCCTATGACGGTCTTACTTCGATAGATGAGCTGACAGATATTCATGCTCATCTCTGCGCATACGACGAATACTATCAGGAACTCGCTGTTTACGACATTGACATTCCATGATTTCAGTGAATAACATTTACAGTGAAATATCCCACATTCTGCATTAGCATAAATATCCTATATTAAAAATTTCGGCATAAATAATGCTCCTCACTGTCAGAAATCATCCGACAGTGGGGAGCATTCATTTCTATTTTCAATTTGCCTTTGCATTTAACAGGGAAAGCAACCGCTTTTACTCACCCCGTAGAAACGGCGCATTGCGGTGACAGATAGAAACGCAGGTACCGCAGCCGACGCATTTATCTTCCAGGACATAGCTTATCCATCCCGGCTTCATACGGATTGCCTTCTCGGGACAGGCAGAAATACACGCACCGCAACCCACGCATTTTGTCTCATCGATAACAGCTTTCAAAGCTACTTCCTTTGCCATAACATCCTCCATATCTCTTTGCTGAAAATACACATAAAGATATACAAAAAGGTGTGGGAAACAAAGCCCCCACACCCTTCGGTAATTTTAAATTCTTACAGAACCTTCTTGTTTTCTGCGCCCGGAGTGGTTACGATAACCTTCTCAGGTGTGATGATAAGAGCTCCCTTTGCAGTAGCGGCACCGTTGAACATCTGCTCTACAGCTGCCTTGAAAGCGTCTACAACTGCACCTGTTGTAACATACTCTGCTGTGCCCTTAATCTGATAGCCCTCAAGATTGTTTGCATCGTAAACAGAAACAGCAATCTTTCCGCCGTTTGCCTTGATGTTATTAAGTGTTGTCTCAAGGAAAACATCACCAACGAGAAGCTTACCGTCCTCGGATACATCCTTAAATGCAACAGGAACTACATTCGGCTCATTGTTTGCGCAAGTAGCTAAGTCCCACATACCGTTCTTAAGAAGATTCATAACAGCTTCGTTCATCATTTTTAATTTCCTCCATATTGAGTTCGTTTTATTTAGTTGCTGTATCAAGCTGTATTTATCATAGCCTCTTTACTCATAGATGAGAAGATATAAGCAAATTTATAAGTCACTATTAATTTTAATAGTGACTTCATTTATTTTAATTTTCGGAAATACAAATAAAACATAGGCGCAGTCGTGCATACCGCTATAGTATCTGCAATCGGTTCGGCGAGATAAACTCCGATTACTGCATCGGATACGAAATGTGGCAAAATAAAAATCAACGGAATAAGTATGATAATCTTTCGCCAAACAGTCAGGAAAATCGCTCTCGGTGCCTGGTCTAAGGCTACGAAGCTGTACTGACACGCAACCTGTATTCCGTAGATAAACAGCATCGCAAGATAAATTCTCATGCTTTTGTTTGTATAGGCAATCAAAGCGGCGTCACTTGTAAAAACAGAAGAAATCAAGCCAGGTTTGATCATGCATAACAGCCATATGATGAACGAACCGCTTACACAGCACACAAGGAGAAGCCGAAACGTTTTCTTCACTCTGTGAATATTTCCTGCACCAAGATTGTAGCTTAACAACGGCTGTGCTCCCTGTACCAGTCCGGGCAGAAGAAGCATTACAAATTGCATGACGCCGGTAAGGATGCTCATGGACGCCACAGCCATATCACCGCCGTATTTCTGCAAGGATGTATTAAAGCTGATTGCGACCATATTTTCAGTCAGCTGCATAAGCGCAGGCGAAGCTCCGAGCAAAATGCACGCCCAAAGAATCTGTTTGTCGAAGCGTATATTTTTTAATCGCAAGCGCAATTTGCTTTTGCCCGTCACAAGATAACGGATGACAAAACACATTGATACTCCCTGTGAAATGACCGTTGCCAGTGCCGCTCCCTTTACGCCCATACCGAAACTGTTGATGAATAACGCATCGAGAATAATATTGGAAACCGCTCCGACAGCTACATTGCACATACTGACAAGAGTTTTTCCCTGTGCGGTTATAAAAGCATTAAGTCCCAGTGTCAGCTGTGTAAACAGCGTGCCAAGGCAATAAACATTCATGTAATCGGTGGCATAGGAAATTGTGTCACTGCTTGCACCGAACAACATCAGTATCGGCTTGCCGAAAATCAGCATGATTCCTGTCAGTATAACCGACAATATAACCAGCAACCATGTACAACATCCCATAACCTTTTCCGCAAGCTTATTGTCGCCTTGTCCCATATATATAGACGCTTTCGGCGCACCGCCCATACTTACAAGTGCCGCAAAAGCGGAAATGGCTAAAATTACGGGAGCAGTAACCCCGACCCCAGCCAGAGCCTGTTTTCCGACATCGGGAATGCGCCCGATGAACATCTTGTCGACTAAATTGTATAAGATATTTATGAGCTGTGCGGCAACAGCAGGAACAGCAAGTTTTAGAAAAGCCTTAGACAACGGCATGCTTTTCAATAAATCATTGTCGTTTTCCATATTCAGCCTCATTAATGCATGTCGCCGTAGTTACAAATCTGTATGGCTGCACCGTTTTCCATAAGTTCAAAACCGTGCTTTGTATAGAAAGGCACATTGCTTTTTTCTTCCGGCATTACCTCAATATACAAAAAGTCCTTATATTTATCTTTGATATACTCTAACATTTTTCCCGCAATGCCTCTTCCCTGATACTCTGGATTTACAAGCACATAGTGAATTTGCGCCAGCATCTCACTATCATCAAGCACTCTCGTCAAACCGACAAGCTTTTCGTCATCCCAGACGGTAGTAGATGAATTCATAAGTGCCTTGTACAAACGCTCGGGATAATTTCCCGATAACCAATTAACAGATAAAAATAACTCTTGTACCTGTTTCTTAGTGAACCTTTTTTCCTCCGTGTAAATAAGCATAAGCTGTCTCTCCTCGTTTCTTTATTGAAATTGCATTCTATTATAGCCTCGATACACTCAGTTTTAAATTCACTAATAAATTTAATAGCCGCTTATAATTTTGTTTATATCTTGAGTATATTAAGCAATATTTCTTATACTGTGTACAGCACGGTACATAGTGAGCAGTTAAAAAACGGAGGAAATTTCTCATGAGATACAGCGATATTGTACAGGAAACTACAGGTTCATACGACGATGAAATAAAGAGATTAAAAGAAGCTTTTCAGTCGGCAGACGCAGTTATTGTCGGTGCGGGGGCAGGGTTATCCACCTCTGCCGGATACGATTTTGGCGGAGAACGTTTGCAAAAATACTTCGGGGATTTTGTGGAAAAATACGGTATGACAAACATGTACAGCGGATGCTTTGCGGATTTTGAATCAAGAGAAGAACGCTGGGCATA
>CAVKLS010000125.1:0-5294 GCA_963657025.1 bacterium
CAATTTATATAGTATTGTGTTTTTTTGTAGTTTGATGTATAACTATATTACAGATTCGATAAAAATTTATCAGATGAAAGGAATTTTATCATGGCTATTATCAAAGTAGGTGAAAAACTCCCTGATTTCAAGGTAGACACTTCAAAGAAAAGAAACACAAGCTTCCTCGAGATAGCTGGCGGAAAGCCGACAATGTTCGTTGTGCTTCGTTACATCGGTTGCCCAAGTTGCCGCTATGATGTCCATGTTCTCACTCAGAAATACGCTGAGTTCGAGAAAAAGGGCGTAAATGTCGCAGTAGTTATGCAGTCCTCTGTCGAGAACCTCGAAAAGGCTCTTGAGGGCGTAGACATTCCGTTCCCGATTGTTGCCGATGTTGATATGAATGTTTATAAGACTCTTTCCATTGAGGCTGCAAAGGATATGGCAGGACTCATCGGCGATGACGGTGAGAAGCTTCAGGCAAAGGGTGCAAAGTGCAAGGAGCTCGGCTTTGAGCACGGCGAGTTCGAGGGAATTGAGGAGCAGCTTCCTGCATTCTTCTATGTTGAGCCCGATCTCACTGTTAAGGTCGCTCACTACGCTAAGACTATCGTCGATATGCCGACAGCAGACGATATGCTCGCAATGATTTGATTTTGAATTAAAAGTAAAAGCTGATGTCTCTGAAAAGGCATCAGCTTTTTGCATATAGAAGTAAAAATAAAAGGAGCATAAGCTTGAAACTTAAAATCAAGCTTATGCTCTGAATTTTTTGGTTATCAGGTGAAGTGGTAGCCCTCGCCGAATGTGAATGTTCCCGGATACGGATCGACATTGTCACTGTTCGGATAGAGTGTGTTTCCGCTTCTTGTGTACCAGCCGACAGATGCGCATACATTATTGAGTGCGCCCTCTGCGATGAGGTACTGGTCGCCCTCGATTGCACATACGCAAACATAGTGCTCGTTATATGCTCCCTCGTACTGATAGAGGACATCGCCGACCTTTACTTCATCAAAGTTGTAGTAGGTTTCGCCCTGTCCCGGAGGAATCTGCTTGCCGTGAACATAGATTATAAAATCGATGGAATATGCACAGCATCCCCATGACTGACGTTCGGGCCAGAGAAGAGGTGTGATGAAGCCGTAGGATGCGTTATTGCACCATCTTGAATCGGAAATGAATGATGCAATTCTTTCCGCCATTGCACTGTCAACACTGCTTGATGAAGTTGATGCGGAGCTTGCGGTATTCTCTGAGTTATCCTCAGTGGCTTCGGATGTTTTTGCCTCATCTGTATTTTCTGTTTCGTTGCTTTCTTCGATGATAAGCTTTGAAACAACGCTTGCCGAGTTGTAGTTCGCGTCAGCCTCGACAACTGATTTTACATAATAGGTGCCGGCCTTGGTAGGTACTGAGCCGTCGCTTGCCGAGCCGTTCTCACTTGTTGTGAGTGTCGTGCAGTCTTCGTCGGTGTAGTACTGAGTGGATACTGCGCCCGTGCTGCCTGTTACCTTTGCTTTGATAAGCTTTTCGGCTGATGTGCTTTCGTCTGTTTTTACATCGCTGGAAGCAATGTATGAGTCTGCTTTCTGAATGGTCAGCTTAAATGCGGGAGTGACATCGAGACTTAAGCTGTTTTCTGTGATTGCGTAATAGGTTCCTGCGTTGGTGGGAATGCCGCCTTCCGTGCTTGCGCCGTTCGCCGTGCCCGTCAGTATGGAGCAGCTTTCGTCAACAAAATAAAGATATGTTTCGCTTGCGTCTGCGACCGAGCCTGTGTATGTGACAATCTGCTCGGGAACGGTGTAGCCGACAGAAGAAACCGTATCGGCTGACGCACACAGTGCAGAGGACATTAAAATAACCGCTGAGAGCGGCAGGGCTAATATTTTATTCAGCTTAGTGAATTTGTTTTCTGTTTTTCCTCTTGACTTAGTTTTGGATTTGCTTTCGTTAAATCTTAGAAAATTCTTCGATAAATTCAAAGGTTTACCTCGCTTTGTCTTGAAATGATGTTGCTATATTAACCCATTTGCGTGAAGAAAACAAGAAACTTATACAAAATAAATGCAAAAAAATTGTATAATTTGAGACAATAAACCTCACAACATAAATAAAATGTAGAATAAAAAGAAAGAATACTGAATACAAAAGTAAAAAGTGTCTTTACAAATGTAAAATTCTTGCTCTGAAGGAACAGAAAAGAAAAAGGATTTTCGGGGACTTGAATCCCGAAAATCCTTTTGGCTTTAATCTGAAATTTTAACATTTAAGGCGTTGGTAATTTCGTTTGAATATTCATATGAAATACATTTTGCGCCAAGCCTTGTGAGATTGTTTTTAAAATCCTCCGACTCAAAATGCGGAACCTTCTTACCGTTCCATTTGAATGCTATCTCGCAAACAGAGCCTTCGTCGGAGTATTCAAGAGAGAAATTCACCTTATCGTCTTCGCTTAAGACCGTCAGGAGATTTTGGAGATAGATTTCCTCGATGAGTGCCTCTGTTTTGAAAACCAGATTCGGAGTGAACATTTTCTTCAGGGCGAATGCCTGGATTTCGCTGATTAAGCCGAGGTAATCGAGTGTTTCTCTTGTGAATTCCTTTTGAATCCAGTCAAGACCGCCGATGAATCTTCTTGTGAGATCCTTTTTGGGGTGACGGAAGATTTCATCGGGAGTGCCCTCCTCATAAATAATACCGTCGTCGAGATAAACAACTCTTGTGGAAACGCTTTTCGCAAGCAACATTTCGTGAGTGACGATAATCATCGTCATGCCCTCTTTGGCAAGACGCTTGATAACCGCCAGAACCTCGCCTACCATGGTTGGGTCAAGTGCGCTTGTCGGCTCATCAAAAAGAAGAATGTCCGGTTCCATGGCAAGTGCCCTTGCTATTGCGATTCGCTGCTTTTGACCGCCCGAGAGTTCGTCCGGGTAGTTAAGTGCTTTTTCCGAGAGTCCGACTATTTTAAGAAGCTTTTCGGCACGGATTTTTGCCTGTTCTTTGCTTAGCCCCAAAAGCTTTTGCGGTGCGTACATGATGTTTTCTATGACATTCATGTGATTAAACAGATTGAAATTCTGAAAAACCATTCCCATTTTCTGTCTGACTGCACTCAATTTGCAGTTCTTATCGCTCATATCTATGCCGTTCACGATGACCTTTCCTGA
Source organism: bacterium (assembly GCA_963657025.1). GTDB lineage: Bacteria > Bacillota > Clostridia > Oscillospirales > Acutalibacteraceae > SIG603. The sequence goes on from CAVKLS010000125.1 coordinate 3,159, forward strand.
GGTAGGCTCTTCAAGTCGGTTGATACAGCGAAGCAGTGTTGATTTTCCTGTGCCTGACGGGCCGATAACAGAGATAACTTCGCCCTTGTTGATTTTGAGATTGACATCACGAAGCGGCGTCGAGTTCGGAAATTCTTTTCTTAAATGTTCAATTGAAATCATAAATCGGCACCTCCTACCGTGAGATTCAAATCTGATTTTTTAATGCGTCTTGGAGAAAGCTTCTTTTTGATAGCTTTCATAACTGTGAGTAAAATGCAAGCGATTGCAAAGTAAATAATCGCTATTGAGATAAGCGGGATAATAGCCTCGTAGGTATTGCTTCTGATGATGTCGCCTACCTTTGTGAGGTCGGTGACCGCTATGTAGCCGACAACTGCCGTGCCCTTCATCAGGCTTATGAGATTGCTGAAGTAACCGGGGAGCATGGTACGAATTGCCTGTGGGAGAATTATACCGCGGAAAGTCTGTCTTTTAGTGAAGCCTATTGCAAGGGAAGCTTCCCACTGACCCTTGTCGATTCCTCCGATGCCGCCCTCGAAAAGTTGGGCGAGGTATGCGCCGAAAACCATACCGAAGCCGATTATCGCTACTGTTACGTTGCTGATTTCCGAGTGTGCAAATACTATGTAATAGAGTATCATGAGAATAACGATTATCGGAAGTCCCTGCATAAGCTTTGAGTATATGTCTGCCACGAACCTCAGAGCCTTTGATTTTGACATTGCCATGGCGCAGAAAAGTGCACCAAGCAAATTTGCAAGAATGAATCCGAAGACGGTTATAAGCAAAGTGACGGCAAGTCCCTTTAGGATAGTCTGCCAGCGGTTCTGGTCTATCAGGGTCTTTTTTATGCTTGCCATAATTCCGCTTTTGGGAGCGTTATCTATAACAGCGTCTGATGTGATGAGATAGGGGCTGTCGATTTTGCTTGCTTTTACTATGGGGACAATCTCCTGAGTGTAATAGAAATCGGAGAATTTCACACTTTCGGCTCTCTCGGCAGTATAGGAAATCTGACCGACGCCCATGTCGTATTTTCTTGTGGAAATTCCGCTGATGATTCCGGAAAAATCGGTGTTCTCAACCTTGACCGCATAGCCGTATTCCTTTGCAAAGCCTGCAATGACGGCAATGTCAAAGCCTGCGTTTTTTTCGTCAAGCATGAATGAGAATGGCTTGTAGGTGTTTGTGGTGGCAAGCTTAATTGTGCCGTTTTCTCCGCTTGACGGCATGTCTATGCTTTCGTAATCCGTGGAGAAAAGCCATTTGCTTTGCAAGGCTTCAAGCTCGCCGTTGTCCTTTATTTCGGCGATATATTCGTTGAATTTTCCGATGAGTTCATCTTGTGAGCCGTCCTTCGGGAAAATCGCACCGATGTCGAAATAGGCAAGAGGCGCATCGATGTAGCCGAACTGCGGATACTGCTCGGCAATGCCGAAGTAGTTTACCGATGAAACGACAAAGAAGTCAATCTTCTCTGTGTCGAGTGCGAGGCACATATCCGAGAGATTGTTGAAATACTCAAGCTTGGCACTTGGAACGTAATTCTGAACTATGCTGTCCTGCGGTGTTCCCGTGACGACGGCAGCGGTTTTGTTTTCGAGTGGTGAGAGCTTTTCTGCCGTTTCATTGTCTGTACTTGCGAATGCGACCGTTGCAAGGCTTAAGACAAATATAACGGAGAAAAGCAGAGAGATAAGCTTTTTAAATGTGAATTTGTTTTTCATATATCCTCCTTGAAATTTTGATTAGGTGTGAAACAGTCTGTAATTATTACAGCGAAATTAATGATACACGACAAAAAGGGACAACCGATGTACAAATCAGGTTGTCCCTTGAAAATCAAGATATTGTCTGACGGAAATCAAACATTAAAGAGGAATTCGATGATGTCACCGTCAGCGACGACATATTCCTTACCCTCGGAGCGATAAAGTCCCTTTGCCTTGACCTCTGCCATGTTTCCGCCACAGTTGAGCCAATCGTTAAAGGAGCATACCTGAGCTCTGATGAAGCCCTTCTCAAAGTCTGAGTGAATCTTGCCCGCAGCCTGAGGAGCCTTTGTTCCGCGCTTGATTGTCCATGCACGGCATTCCTTTTTGCCGTCTGTGAGATAGGAGATAAGTCCGAGAA
>CAVKLS010000126.1:0-5287 GCA_963657025.1 bacterium
ACTTAACCCAACATCTCACGACACGAGCTGACGACAACCATGCACCACCTGTCTCGACTTTCCCCGAAGGGCACCTGATGCATCTCTGCTTCGTTAGTCGGATGTCAAGACCTGGTAAGGTTCTTCGCGTTGCTTCGAATTAAACCACATACTCCACTGCTTGTGCGGGCCCCCGTCAATTCCTTTGAGTTTCAGCCTTGCGGCCGTACTCCCCAGGTGGATTACTTATTGTGTTAACTCCGGCACGGAGGGGGTCAGACCCCCCACACCTAGTAATCATCGTTTACGGCGTGGACTACCAGGGTATCTAATCCTGTTTGCTACCCACGCTTTCGTGCCTCAACGTCAGTTAATGCCCAGCAGGCCGCCTTCGCCACTGGTGTTCCTCCCGATCTCTACGCATTCCACCGCTACACCGGGAATTCCGCCTGCCTCTACATCACTCAAGCTCTATAGTTTCAAAAGCAGTTCATGGGTTAAGCCCATGGATTTCACTTCTGACTTACAAAGCCGTCTACGCACCCTTTACACCCAGTAAATCCGGACAACGCTTGCTCCATACGTATTACCGCGGCTGCTGGCACGTATTTAGCCGGAGCTTCTTAGTCAGGTACCGTCATTATCTTCCCTGCTGATAGAGCTTTACATACCGAAATACTTCTTCACTCACGCGGCGTCGCTGCATCAGGGTTTCCCCCATTGTGCAATATTCCCCACTGCTGCCTCCCGTAGGAGTCTGGGCCGTGTCTCAGTCCCAATGTGGCCGTTCAACCTCTCAGTCCGGCTACCGATCGTCGACTTGGTGGGCCGTTACCCCGCCAACTATCTAATCGGACGCGAGTCCATCTTTCAGCGGATTGCTCCTTTGATATCAACGCCATGCGGCTTCGATATATCATGCGGTATTAGCATTCTTTTCAGAATGTTATCCCCCTCTGAAAGGCAGGTTACTCACGCGTTACTCACCCGTCCGCCACTAAGTATTAAAAGCAAGCTCTTAATACTCCGTTCGACTTGCATGTGTTAGGCACGCCGCCAGCGTTCGTCCTGAGCCAGGATCAAACTCTCTAAAAAATGGTATTTAATGCGTTTCCGCTTTAAATCAATCTTTTAAAAGCTTGTTAGCTCTTTTAAACACTGACGAATTTCTTCGTCTGTCACAGATTTATCTGTTTCAGGTTTTTTTAATTCCTGTAATTATCTCTTTGAAGCACTCTTTCGAGTCTCTCAAAGTTGAATTACGGGTTCCTTTTAATTCTTTCGTTGTTTAATTTTCAAGGTCCTGTCTTCACTGTTCGCTCTCGTGAACAGCTTAGTTATTATATCATACCGTTTCGCTCTTGTCAAGAACTTTTTTAAAAAGTTTTTCAAGGCTTTTCGGTATTCAACTCGCCGCTCTTTCGAACAGCTTGTCTATTTTATCAAACCTTTTCGATTTTGTCAAGCTTTTTTCAAAACTTTTTTTGAATCTTTAGGTTCTTTCGACTTGCCGTCCTATCGGACACCTTTTTTTATTTTAGCAAACATATCTGCTTTTGTCAACGGTTTTTATAAATTTAATTTATATTTTATTTCATAATTAAACGGGATATTAATCTTTAAATAAGTCTTCACCTTCAAAAAAAAGATCAATACCCCGTATTAACAGTATATTAAAGATATAGCATAAGCGTAGAATTATTTATTTCTCCGCAAATTCGCCCGTAAATTTCCATACCATATCGGGCTGTTCCGGTAAATAGGTAACATTCGGACGCCATGTGCCGATAACCTTATCCTCAGAGTTCACCCAGAGGCAATACTCCTCTTTATAGGAAGTGTTGATTAATCCGACAGAAATATATAAAGCTTCCTTATCTGTTGAATAAGCCAACATATGACATCTCTTAGTGAAGTCATCGGGATAGAGGTCATTTGCCTTCCAGGCTTTGTAGCCGGCAAGAAGCTCCTTCTTCTCACCATCTATCGTGAGATTCAATTTTAGCTTATAGCCGTCTTTTGTAATCACGGCAGATTCTATCTTTCTCGGATTTTCGGTAAAGAAAATCTCCCTGTCAAATAGCTTTTCTGTGACCTTTTTCGAAAATCGGGTATTTCCTTCAGGCTGTGCGAGCGAGAGATTTTTCAGCTTGGCGTCTAAGTATCTTTCTCCCTCTGCATAATTTTCTTCAGGACAAGGAAATCTTACGGCATCCTTAATGTACTGGAGGCAAATATCCGCCGCAAGATAATCCCTTGCTCCCGAAGTTATTCCAATTGCGACAGGAAAATCACGGAAACAGATCAGGTACTGGCCAAATGCACCCTCTGCCGCAAATATTTCTTTTCCTGCCTTTATGTGATAAGCGTAATGAGTAAGAGCTTTCTTTTCGTCACCGGGAATTTCAACTCTCGGTTTGCTCATTTCCTCCACCCACTCGGACGGCACAAGCTGCTCGCCGTTCCAGTTTCCCTTTTGAAGTAAAAGCTGTGCGAGTGCGGAAATCTGCGAAGCGGTCAGGTACATTCCCCAGCCGCCTGTGCTGTGTCCCTCCGGGCTTTGAAGCCAATTGATTTTGCCCAGTCCCATTTTATCGAAGACTCTTTTCTGCATTATGGACTGACAATTCTCGCCCATAACCTTTGTTACGATTCTTGAGAGCGTGTAACTGCAACCCGAGTCATAATGAAAAGCTTTTCCGATATCCTCACGGATTTTCGGCTGTTTCAACCAATTTGTTTCCCAGTCCTTCTCAAGCTTTGAGAACCAAACATTATTGCAGCATTCCTTTGAACCCGCCTGCATTGTAATGAGGTCATAAACACTTACTTCCTCGAGCGCTTTGTCGTAGTCCTCAGGCAAATCTTCTCTCACATAATCCAAAAACTTATCTTCAAGGCGAAGCTTTCCTTCCGTTACCGCGAAACCAATGCATATAGAAGTACCGATTTTTGAAAGCGAATGCATCATCTGCGGTTCCTCAAGCGAAAACGGCGACCATGCGCCCTCAAGCACCCTTTCTCCCTTGTAGCGTATGGAAATGCTGTGAATCTCCGCAGTGTTCTCAAGTGCTTCGAGCATCTCGAGCAATATATAAGGATTTAAATTTGTGTTTTCTGTTTTGTTTATTAGTATATCAGACATTTTTATCTTCCTCTGACGGCTCCCAAATTGAAGTCTCTATTCTGATTCCACCCTTTTTGGTGAGATATATTCCGAGAAGAATCAAAGCGATCATTACAACAACAGCTGTTATTGCATATACAGGCTGAACGCTGAGAATTCCCTTAATGAAAATAACGGTATAAATTATAATACTGATTGTGCAGAAAGCATACAATACCCCATTTGAGAAATGGAATCTGTTCTTTTTCCATGTTTCGGGATATTTCTTCGGCAAACGTGAGATTGCATAAATTACGGCTACATTCATGAAGAATGAAATAACCTGGAAAATATTCGTAATTGTAACAATGCTCATATCAAAAATAATCGGAAGAAGAACAATTACCAATGTGTAGATATAAATAAGATAAGGTGCGCCGAATCTGTTTTCCTTTAAAATTCCTTTCGGAAGCCAGCCGTCCTTTGCAGCCTGAGCAATGGGATATCTTGTATCGTTGAATACGCCGTTAAGTGTAGTGACGATTGCCATAATCGGGCCGCCGATCATGAAGAACTTGTAGACAACACCAGGTAAAATTGCCTGTGCGGCAGGAAGAATTGTCGCCGCGCCCGCAACCTCATCGTGCGGAAGAACGCCGCCCGTGACCATTGCAAGTCCGACATAAATGAACAGCAAGCACGGAATGCAGCATAATGCGGCAAAAGGAACATCCTTTGTTGCGCGCTTGGCGTCCTTGCCGTACCAAATAATTCCGTAGTAACCGTTAGCGGAATTAATCAGAAGCAATGCGGCAAGCATAAAGCCCTTGAATCCACCCGTAAACATCTGCTCTCCCGAGAAATCAAATATCGGCTGGCGAATCTGTGTAAGTCCGAATCCGACATACAGAACCATAGTAACGAGCAGTATTCCCGACAGAATCTTGCTTACCTTTGCGAAAATATCCATTCCCAAAAGATTAAGGACAAACAGCACAAGCAAGCCGCCGACAGCAAATACCTTTGACGAAACGCTCGGGATTAAAGCGTTCATATAAAGACCGAGTGCAAGCGCAAAGGAGCTTGTGAGTATCGGCGTTACAAGCTTCGAATAGGTTACCAAACCGCCTAAGCTGACGCCCGAAAGATTAGTAACAACAGAATAGGGACCGCCCGCCACTCTCATGGTTCCGCCAAGAATGATGTACGGAAACACCATGAAAAATCCCATTACGATTGCAGTAAGATACGCAAGCCACACAGAATATCCCGTATACTGCATGGCGGGACCTATCAGGGTAACCATTCCCGAACCGATTACCATGCCCGCCGCTATGGCAAACAAATCGCCTCGTGCCAGAATGCCGGGCTTCGGCTCCGGCTTGTTCAAAATAATGTTTTTTTGACTCATTTTCTTTTCCTCACTTTATATTTTATTTTTTATCTTTTACTTTTTATTTTTTACTCTTTATAATGTATCCAAATAGAGAGTATCAAAAAACGCCTTTGTTGTCAATGAAAATTAACAATTTCGGCGTTGTGTAATAATTTCACATTAAGTTTTTGTGCAGTTTTTAATGCAGTTGAAAAGATTCTGCTTCTTTCGGTCTTAGATTCTTCGTTCTTTCTTCCTAAAGCACTGCTCTTTATGCTTTTATTGATAGCGTTTTATGAAATTCTCGGCGCTGTTTTCTATGTGGGCATGCATTTTGAGATAGCACTCGATAACATCACCGTTTCGGATGCATTCGATTATTTCCTTGTGGTCGGCAAGTGATTTTCTGACGTGCTCCTCCTCTTCGCTCAACTGAATACCGCTTGAAAGACCGTTCCAAAGCTCCGATAGCATGTTTTTCAGCTTATCGTTTCCTGCGGCAGTCCAAAGCTCCATGTGCAAAGTCTGATTCAGGCTTGAATAGCTTTCGTAATCTCCCTCATCAATAACCTCTTCGGAGACCTTCAGAATCTGATCTATTCTTGTGAGGTCGATATTATTCTTACAGCATAATACGCATGCCTCGCTTTCAAGTGCCGCACGAATCTGGAAGTGCTCACGGATTGTCTTTTCGGTAACTCCGAGAACAACAGCCTTTTTGTTTCGCTCAAGCTCGAGCAAGCCGTCTCTCGCAAGAATCTGAAAGGCTTCTCTTGTGGGTGTGATGGAAACACCAAGCTCCTGAGCGGTGCTCTCGAGCGTGAGAA
>CAVKLS010000127.1:0-5267 GCA_963657025.1 bacterium
CACATTTTGTTCACACTAATTATAAAGATTATTCACTTTACAAATGAAATTATTGAGTATATAATCTAACCATAGAGCACAAGTTTGCGTTATTATACGTAACTGTTCGTAACATAAAACAGAAATCTAGTGTAAAGAGCTTTATCTTTACACCTTTGAAATAACGGAGGTTAATTATGAAATTTTGTAAAAATTGCGGATTTCAGATGAATGATGCGGATACATTTTGCTCCGCTTGCGGCTCGCCCGTAGATAATATTCCTGCTCCCGCACAAGAAGCTGCTCCTGTCGCAGAGGCTAACACACCTGTCACGGAAGAAACAGCTGCGCCGCAGGCACCTCAGGCTAACCAGCCTGTTCCGCCGATGCCGCCGATTCCACCCGAGGCTAATGGTCAGGCACCTGTACCGCCGCCACCACCGGCATTCCAGCAGCCGATTTATCAGCCGCCTTATCCTCAGCCACAGCCTGCACCGTTCGATCCGAACGATCACACAGCAGAGTTCACACCTGAAGATATTTCTTCAAACAAGATTATTGCCATGTCGGCTTACCTTCTCGGTATTCCCGGTATTATCATCGCTCTTTTGGCTTCTCACGAGTCGCCATATGCAGCTTTCCACGTCAGAGAATCACTGAAGCTTACTATCGCAGGAATACTCGGAGCTATCTGCTGTGCTATTCTGTGCATCGTATTTATCGGTCTTTTCCTCTTACCCGTACTTGCAATCGTACTTCTCGTTGTCAGAATCATCTGCTTCTTCAACGTCTGCTCCGGTAAAGCTAAGAACGCACCGATTGTCGGAAATCTTCCGTTCTTTAAATAAAATAATCAAACATAAATTAAGGGCAGTTCTTCGGAACTGTCCTTTTTTGCAGTTAAAAACAAATCGGAGATACCAATTCAGATATCTCCGATTTTGTTTTATGTAACTTTAAGCTTTTAGAACTTACATACTGTTTATACTTCGAGCATATCGATAATGTGTCTCGGACAAACGTCCTTGCACTTACCGCAACCGATGCACTTCTCGGGATCAACTGTTGCCTTGAAGTTGCTTACGGTGATAGCCTGTACCTCACAGACCTTTGTACACTTCATGCATCCGATACAGCCGATTTTGCAAACCTTGTTTACAAGTGCGCCCTTATCACAGTTAGAGCATCTCACGACAGCCTGCTTCTTGAGCGGAACGAAGCTGATTAAGTGCTTCGGACAAGCCGCAATACACTGAGAACAGCCCTTACATTTCTTGGGATCAATCATTGCAACACCGTTGCAAATCTGAATTGCGCCGTACTGGCATGCTGCCATACAGTCGCCCATTCCCATACATCCATAGCGACAGCTTGAAGTACCGCCTGCAACGAGTGCTGCAGCCGCACAGGACTTGAGTCCGTCATACTGCATCTTGTCAGATGTTACGTCATATGAGCCTACACAGTGAACAAGAGCCGTCTTAGCCTCAACAGAGCCGCTGACGCCGAGGATTGCTCCGACAGCCTCTGCTACCTCTGCGCCGCCCGGTGAACACAGACCAACCTTTGCCTCACCCTTAGCGAGAGCCGCAGCATAGCCCGCACAGCCTGAAAAACCGCAAGCACCGCAGTTTGCACCAGGGAGACAAGCCTGAATTTCTTCTGCCTTCTCGTCCTTCGGAACAGCCATAACGATTGAAGCAATCGCAAGACCGAGACCTGCAATAAGACCGATAACCGAAACAATGATTACCGCTGTTATAATAAGATTCATTACGGTACCTCCTTATAACAAGCCGTCAACAAGTCCGCCGAATCCGAGGAAGGAAACTGCAACAAGTGATGCGGCAATAAGTGTGATAGGAAGTCCCTTAAGGAACTTAGGAACATCGCAAAGCTCGAGTCTCTCTCTTACTCCTGCAAAGATAACCATTGCTACGAGGAATCCGACACCTGAGCCGAATGCGTTTACAAGTGCCTGAATGTATCCGTAGGTTGGGTCTGATGCAGCCTTATCAAGAACAAGCATGGTAACACCGAGAACGGCACAGTTTGTTGTGATAAGCGGAAGATAAATTCCGAGTGCATTGTAAAGCGGCGGCATATACTTCTTAAGAGTTATCTCAAGAAGCTGAACCAAAGCCGCAATGATGAGAATGAAGACGATGGTCTCGAGGTACTCAAGACCTGCAGGAACGAGAATTCCGTTGTAAATCGGCCATGTAACAGCTGTTGCAATTACCATGACCACAGTAACTGCGATTGACATACCAAACGCAGTATTGAGCTTCTTGGAAACGCCGAGGAACGGACAAATTCCAAGGAACTTGTTCAAGATATAGTTTTCTGTCAGAATTGCTGCGAGGAAAATTCCGACTAAGCCTTTAATCATCTTATTTTTCCTCCTTTACTGCGTCTTTTGAATCACAGCCGCCGTCCTGAATTTTAGAACAGGACGAAGACATCGGACAAGCCGAGCAACCGATTTTTTCAGGTGCGTGGCCCTCCTCACTGAGCTTACCCGCAATGGCGATGAGAATACCGAATACGAAGAAGCCTCCCGGAGGAAGAAGGAAGATGATAATAGGATCCATAAAGCCTGAAAGAACGGGAATACCGAATACTGTTCCCGCACCGAGAAGCTCACGGATGATACCCATTGCAAGAAGTGCGGCTGTGAAGCCTACACCCATTCCGAGTCCGTCAATGATGGAAGGTAAAACCTTATTCTTGCTTGCGAATGACTCAGCTCTTCCGAGGATGATGCAGTTAACAACGATAAGCGGAAGAAAAACGCCAAGGCTTGTATCAAGGCTTGGAACAAATGCCTTGACAAGAAGCTGAATAACGGTAACGAAGCCTGCAATAATTGTGATAAATGCAGGAATTCTGATTTTATCGGGAATAACATGTCTGAGCATGGAGATAACAGCACCCGAACAAACAAGAACGAAGGTCGTTGCGGCACCCATGCCGATAGCGTTTGATGCGGCTGTTGTAACTGCCAAGGTGGAGCAGCAGCCGAGCATAAGTCTCAAAACGGGGTTTTCTTTGATAAGACCCTTTGAAAACTCCTGAAAAAGGGTTTTTTTCTTAGCCATAAAAATTAACCCTCCTTAACATTATTGTACATATCGACTGCCTCGTTTACGGCACTTGTAACCGCACGGGAAGTGATAGTAGCACCTGTGAGAGCCTCAATCTGACCCTCGCCTGCCTCCTGGTTTTTAACAACCGTGAGTGTTGTAGCCGGCTGAACATACTGAGCCTGGAAGCTCTCCTTTGTGCAGTTTCCGCCAAGACCCGGTGTTTCATCCTGGTCGAGGATGGCAATTCCGCTGATGTTTCCGTCTGCAGTGATACCTGTCATAACGGAAACGTCTCCGCCGTAGCCCTTGCCGCTTGTTGTGAAGACATAGCCGACAACCTCAGAGCCTGACATACCGACATAATATGTGCCGTCTTCGGATTCCTTTTCCTCAAATGACTCAGCATCGGGAAGGACAACCGTTCTTGACTCAGCGGCATTTTCTGCCTGAACCTGAGCGATTTTATCGACAGTGAGCATATTTGTGACACCAAGAAGACCTGATACTATAATACAAATAACGACGAGGATAGCTGCAGGAACGGCAACTTCTTTAAAATTAAGCTTCATTATCCCTTAGCCTCCTTCTTTTTCTTCTCCTTGCCAAACGGTATGGGAGATACATATCTCTCGATAAGAGGTACGAGAATATTCATGATGACGATGGAGTAAGAAACACCCTCGGGAAGTGAACCGAACTGACGGATGAGCATTGTGAAAATACCGCAGCCGACTGCAAAAATGATTCTGCCCTTGAAGTGAATCGGGCTTGTTGTGTAGTCTGTTGCCATGAAGAATGCACCGAGGAGAAGACCGCCAGAGAGAAGATCTGTGAGCGGATCTCTGCCCAGAATTGCAGAGAACACAACGGCTGTTGCGAGATATGTAACAGGGATAACAGGGCTGATTACCTTTCTTGCGATGAGGTAAAGTCCGCCGAGAATGATTGCAAGCGCACAGGTTTCACCCAAGCATCCGCCTGTTTTACCTAAGAACATATCAAGATAAGACGGAAGTGCTTCGCCTGTTCCCTCGTTGATGATTCCGAGAGGAGTTGCAGTTGTGACAGCGTCAAACGGAGTTGTCCAAGCTGTCATCTTTGACGGGAATGAGTTCATGAGAATGATTCTTGCCGTCAAAGCAGGGTTTACAAAGTTCTGACCGATACCGCCGAACATCTGCTTTACCACAACAATAGCGATTACGCCGCCGAATGCAGCGATAATCGGGCTGATTGAAACAGGAAGGTTAAGAGCGAGGAGAATTCCCGTGACAATACAGGACAAATCGCCGATTGTCTGGTTTCTCTTCATAACCTTTCTTGATACATATTCGCTTAAGATACATGAAGCGACACATGTGAGAATAATTACCGCACTTTTAAAACCAAAGAGGATAACGGATGCGATCATTGCAGGAGCAAGACCGATGATTACATCGAGCATGATGCTGCTTGTGGTCGATTTGCCGTTAAAATGCGGAGATGAAGAAACTATAAGCTTATTCATTATTTCTTAGCACCCGCCTTTCTTACCTCTGACTTTCCGAGTCTTATAGCCTGAACTATTCTTCTTCCCGCAGGACAGCTGAATGCACAGCATCCGCACTCCATGCAGGTCATAATATCGAGCTGCTTGAGCATCTCGACATCTTTTCTCTCGGAATACTTCTCAAGCTTTGTCGGAAGAAGATTCATCGGGCAAGCGGCAACACATCTGCCGCAGCGAATGCACTCTGTCGGCTCACGAAGCTTTGCTTCCTTTTCGTCGAAGCAGAGAATACCGTTGTTCTGCTTGAGAATAGGCATCTCGTCGTTTGTGACAGCAAATCCCATCATAGGACCGCCCATGATGATTTTTCTGGGCTCGGACTTGTAGCCGCCTGTGAATTCGATAATATCCTTAATCGATGTTCCGACAGGAACGATAACGTTCATCGGATTTTTGATTGCAGAGCCGTCAACGGTGATTCTCTTGAGAATGAGCGGAATACCGTTTCTGACGTAGGACGCAAGGAAGGATACGGAGCCGATGTTCATAACAATAACACCGACATCGGCAGGCAATTTACCTGCTGGAACCTTTCTTCCTGTGCAAGCCTGAATGAGAACCTTCTCAGCGCCCTGCGGATAGTTCGACTTGAGCTCGAGAATTCTTACTTCATCCTCAGGATCGTAAAGCTGGTTATCAGCCATCTCCTT
>CAVKLS010000128.1:0-4470 GCA_963657025.1 bacterium
AAGCACGAAGTGCTTTTAGGGAGCGAAGCGACCGTAGTTGAAGCCTACAAGCCGAACCTTACGCACAAAGAGAAATATAGAAAACAAATACCGTTCTGATTTAACTCCAAACTTAAATAGGTCGCCCCTACGGGCTTTGATAAAATTGTCTGTAAAAATGTCATACGGTCTAAAGATAGAAATAAAACAAACACCGGGAGAAAAATCTCTCGGTGTCTGAAAAAGAAAGTGTAAATTTTAGGAATACTCTGTTTACTTGATAAGTCCGCTTTGCTTTAAAAGAAGCTCGATATCCGTTCCCTTTACCTTTTTGAGAACGATATTAAGAAGAAGCTTTTCCTTAAGGCTAAGCTCCGCCTCGTCTATGCTCTTCTTGTCGATTGCATAGTAGCATGCTCTTAAAAGCTCTCTTACATCGTACTGACTTCCCCATACCTCGGGAACGGCACGGTCAATGTCAAGAAGTGTGTAAACACTTTCCATACCCGTTCTCATGGAGTACTCTGTGGTGAAGATTGTGTCTCTCGGAGTTTCAGCGAACTGACCGACGAAAGCAAGGTTAACGGATCCGTCAGGCACAACCTTAGGACGGTCGCTTTCCTTTCTCGGCTGGAAGAATGCGTTGATGTACGGCATGTAGCAGGTTGTCGTATTGCAAGCGTTTGCGGCAAGGTCATCTATCTTGTTGTCGTCAATACCGATGTGATAGAGCCACTCACGGCAAACCTCTTCACCTGTGCAGTCTCTCATTGCCTTCTTGACATAGTTTCCCTCTTTGTTCGTGTTGAGCGCATAAACCCAGACGAGAACAGTCTTCTTGTCCTGAGCCTTGAACTGCGGCTGACGGTTGATTGTCCAGGAAAGATACCAATTCTCCGTGCTGTCCTTTACCGTGACGATTCCGCCCGTCGTGACCTTTCCCTCTCTCGGGTCACGCTTGCAGACATTGATAATGTGCTGAATAACCTCTTCGTCAGAGGTCTCGACCGTCGCACTCATCCAGTTCGTAGCTTCAACATCACCGCAGAATGTTTCGGGATTGCCGAATTCGCCGTGCTTTGCCTGCTTTGCGATATTCTTCCACATATCCCACGACTCGCCCGCACCGTTTCTTATGCCCGAAAGGTCGGGTGCGTGCTTCTGGTCGCCGTAGCACGATGTGTCGGTGCAGCAGCCGTTTGTTACAAAGACGAGGTCGTCCTCGATCAAATCAATGCTCTGTTTCTTTCCGTCCTTTATGTAAATAATCTGCTTTGCGATTATCTTATCGTTCTTTGTTTCAACAATGACATTCTTGACATCCATGCCGTACTCAATCTTTACGCCGTGTGACTCGAGATATTTAACGAGCGGCAAAATCATGCTCTCATACTGATTGTACTTTGTGAAACGAAGTGCACTGAAATCGGGAAGACCGTCAATGTGATGCACATATCTGCAAAGGTATCTCTTCATCTCAAGAGCACTTGACCAGCGCTGGAATGCGAACATAGTCTGCCAGTAAAGCCAGAAGTTTGTTGACCAGAATGATTCGGGGAGAACCTCGGAAATCTTCTTGTCCTCAAGCTCCTTCTCAGGCGTCATGAAAAGCTTTGAAAGAGCAAGTGCGGACTCCTTGTCGAGCTTGAACTTCTTGTCGGTGTGAGCGTCCTGTCCTCTGTTTACCGACGCACGGCAAAGAGAATAGTTCGGGTCGTGCTTATTTAACCAGTAGTATTCGTCCAGAACGGATACGCCCGGTGTCTCGATTGACGGAACATCGTGGAAGCAGTCCCACATAACCTCGAAATGGTTGTCCATTTCTCTTCCGCCTCTCATGTAGAAGCCCTTGGTTACGTCCTTTCTGCCGTCACAGCTGCCGCCTGCGAGCTCCAATTTCTCCAAAATATGAATGTGCTCACCCTTCATCTGACCGTCACGGACAAGATAGAATGCAGCCGTAAGACCTGCAAGTCCCGTACCGATGATGTATGCCGACTTCTTGTCTACTCCCTTTGGCTTTTCGGGGTGTACGAATGCTTCATAAGTTCCTGCTGAATAATACATAAATAAACCTCCGTGTTTCTGTTTTTCTCTTTTGTGATTCCATTTTATGTTTTTTCAATCAAATCCACAATAAACAAAAAAAGCACCGTGATAACATTTTAATCACGGTGCAAAAGCTGTATAAATTTTTATCATTTTGACTGTTTTGATAAAATCATTCAGTTGGATACATCAAAACGCTTGAGTGCGGCGGCTATATCACCCTCAATGACAAGCGCAAGCCTTTCCACAAGCTTCTCGGGCTCTTCACGCATATCATTCTTTATCCAATCGAGCATGATCCCCACAAAGCAATAGGAATATATCTGAGCGATGAATTTCTTGTCGTCCTCACGCACGCTTATGTTTACCGATTCCTCCTCCACAACTCCGAGAAGCAAATCATCCGTCAGCGGCTTTATGTATTTCTCGACCTGCGCCCTGTCAACACAGTTGTAAACATTTATGATAAACGGCTTATTTTCTCTCACCGCATACATAAGCCGAACGAAGCCCTGCTGCCAGGTGTCGTGAGTTTTCTTGTTCTCAAGCGCCTTCTTTGCGTCCTCAAGGCAAGCCCACTCCACAAGGTCATAAATATCCTGAAAATGGTAGTAAAAGGTCATGCGGTTAATTCCGCAGTCCTCGGTTATATCATTGATTGTTATCTTATTGAGCGGCTTTTTAAGCAGTAAATTTTTCAGCGACTGTTCGAGTGCTCTTTTTGTAATTTGCGACATAAAAATCCTCCGTTTCTCTCTTCGGTTCAATAAATTAATCTTAGCATTAATTTGTGAACAATTCAAACACCGCAGAAAAAAGACCGACATATCAAGCGATACATCGGTCTTAATTAACAGAAAATTTTACTTGTATTTGTAGAAGCCTTCGCCCGAGGACATACCGAGCTTGCCGGCGTCGATATACTCCTTGAGAACCTTTTCCATCTTCTTGAAGTTATAGGGCATCATCATCTTTTTGAGCAGCGGAGAGAGAAGTCCCGGAACGCTCTGATACTGATGAACGATGTTGTACGCCGTGTTCAGTCCGACCGTATCGAAAATCTGGAACGGGCCTTTTGGTGCTCCAGTGCCCCTTGTCCAGGCTGTATCAATGCTCTTTGGATCCGAAACGCCCGAAACATAAAGGTCAAGACCGCTCAAAAGGAACGGAACAAGCATTGAATTTAGAAGATAACCGCTCTTCTCCTTGTTGACGGGAAGTCCTATCATACGGATATCGTTGGCAAACTCAAGAACCTCGTCAAAATACTTCTTGTCCGTCTGATCCTGACACATAATCTCGGCTGTATTGTTCTTCCAAATGGAATTTGCAAAATGAAGCGAGAGATATTTGTCGGGTCTGCCCGTGTATTTTGCGAACATTGACGGCAGAAGCGTCGAGGAGTTTGTTACAAGTATCGTCTTTTGCGGCAATAAAGGAGCAAGCTTCTGATAAAAAGCTATCTTGTCCTTCTCATTCTCTGCCATGGACTCGACCACGATATCAGCGTCTTCGACAGCCTTTTTCATATCAAGCTCAAGCTTAAGGGAGCTGTAAGCATCCTCTACCTTCTTTAAGCAGACTTCCTTGTCAAAATTATCGCTGTCTGCGATACCGGGGCACCAGTCGCCCGTACCGTTTGCCATATCCTCGATAGCCTTGATATAAGTTTTCTTGAGATTGTCAAGCTTGGGCTGAGTTCTTCCTATCGAACCCTCGCTTCTGAGCCAAATTGTGACGTTTGCTCCGCAGTAAGCCGACTGAAACGCTATCTGACTTCCAAGAACGCCGCCACCTGCGACCACAACATTTTTCAATTTCATATACACCACACCTTTCGAAACGATTAAGTCTCTGCATTTTTAGCAATCCGATTACCGATTCATAACAAAATAACCTCGTAATGATTAATTATTTTGTTAATTGTGTATATGTTATATCAAATCGGACATTTTGTCAATATTCTTAAGGTATAGCGTTTGGGAATTGAGGTATTCAGGGGGGCATTCGGTCTAATCGAATGTTCGTATGACTAATATTCCTCTTATTTCAGGTACGGCACAAGAACGTCATAAAATCTTTTGCTTTGCTCGGCATGAAATTTGGCAATTTTCTCCCAATCTGACTCATTGTTAAAATTTACATCGTTAAGTGAACACTGAACATAAGAAGCTACGATATCGTCCTTGCGTTCCCACTCAAGCTTTTCGCCGATTTCTCTTTCTATAGCGTTCTTATAAGAAAACAAAAGATCAAAAGCTTTTTTGTTAAATTCCTTGTCGGGCTTACCCATATAAAGCTGAACAGCTGCTTTTCCCTGCCTTACAAGACAACAAATCTCAAAGCCGCTGATTCCGAAAAATCCTGACACATTGGCTCTTTTCACGGGATTTGTCTTTGAGAAAAGTCCCGTATCGGCATTATACCTTCGTATTATATCAA
>CAVKLS010000128.1:4480-5236 GCA_963657025.1 bacterium
TGATGTTAACTTCATCGTCCAAGGAACAGACTTCAAGCTGTTTTCCGCTCGGCTTATAGCTTGTTGTCGGCAGACTCCATATGCTCAAAGCACGGTTCATAAGATACACGTTTCTTTCCTCAAGCTCTTTTTCCGTCCATCTGTCTTTTTGGGCGATGTAGGTATTCATGCGAATTCCGCTGTCCTTGAATCCATGGAGCATATTTTTCTTTTCTTCAAAGCTGTTGTTGCTGTAATTTGAGTTGTATGCTGTCAAAGTGAGGTTTGCGATTCTGTGCAACCACTTTTCGTGGATTATCTCATAATCGTCGCCAAGCTCGTTAATCCAAGCAGGAGTCAGATGCTGAGGCATTATGTGCTCGATGGAGTATGTGCCGTCCTCGCAGTGCGAATAAACATCCTTATCCTCTCTCGTTCCCCAATTTTCAAGCCGCTCCAAAATGTATAACTTATTTTTACTGTTCATCTGATAAACAGGCTTTTCGGAAAAATGATTCGTAAATTCCTCATCATTCGGAAAACGCAGTCTGTCCCTTTTGGACAAAAGAATATACTTAAGCTTTTCGGCATAGTTTTCTTCTGTTCCGTCACAACGGATTACCTCTCGATTCAGCAAAAGGAAAACTTTATTTAAAGCATTTGTCGGCAAATCGCATATTGCTCTTCTGAAAATATAACTCTCGGTTATCAGGAATATTTCCGCAACTTCATTTATATCAAGCTTATTTTCGTCAAGCAGCCTGAGCACTTCAAGAA
>CAVKLS010000129.1:0-2708 GCA_963657025.1 bacterium
GCTCAATATCATACTTGATCCCATCATGATTTTCGGCTACTTCGGCTGTCCGAGACTCGGCACGGCTGGTGCCGCAATCGCAACGGTAATCGGTCAGATTGTCGCTTTCACACTCGGAATCATCTTCAACCTGAAATATAATAAAGAAATAGAATTTTCACCGAAATATCTCAAGCCGGAAGCCTACTACATGAAAAACATCTTCAAGGTGGGCATTCCCGCAGGAATCACAATGCTGATAAGCTCCGTAATGTCTTTCGGCATTAATAAAATTCTCCTCACATTCTCCACAACTGCAACAGCAGTTTTCGGTGCGTACTTCAAGCTTTATACCTTCGTTTCAATGGCGGCTTTCGGTCTCAACAGCGCACTCCTCTCGATAGTGGCCTTCAACCTCGGAACGGGAAAGCACGACAGAATCAAAGAAGCCGTCAGGTTAAGCGGAATTTACTCTGCAGTAATCGGTGCAATCGGACTGGTCGTCCTGCAGGTCTTCCCCACTCAGATTATGGGTGCGTTCAATGCATCTGAGGAGATGACAAGCATGGGAATCGAGGCACTGAGAATTATAAGCCTCAACTTCATTTTTGCGTGTGTGTCCATTATGGTCTGCTATGCTCTTCAGGGACTTTCGGTCGGCGTGCCGAGCATGATTATCTCTGCCGCAAGACAAGTGATTGTCCTTCTCCCCCTCGCCTATATCGGCGCAAAGGTCATGGGCGTTGCAGGCGTTTGGACTGCGTTCCCCGTCACAGAGCTTGTGGTTATGGTCGGCAGTCTTATTTACCTCAAGAAGGTACTTTCTAAATTCGACGGAAATTTATCTCAGAAGCTTAGCGGCAATGAGGTTCTCGATTAATTTGAAATCACCCGAACTTCCAAATAAAGTAAATACACGAAGTAACTACACAAAGCAAAATCCCGATGTCAGACGGCATCGGGATTTTCGCATATACTCACATGAAGTTTTTTGTTTCCATTGCAGAGTAGTTATCGTACTCCACAAATCCGTATCTCTGGTAGAACGGTTTTGTTTTCGGATCGGACGGCATGATTTTGACATAGAGCAAATCTCTGAATTTCTTCATAATTCGCTTCATCAGCTCGTCGCCGATATGAAATCCCTGATAATCAGGGTCAACCAAAAGGTAGTGAATGAACGCTACCGTCTCACCGTCGTCAAGACCCCTGACAAGACCCACAAGCTTGTCGCCGTCCCACGCAGAAACCACCTGAGTGGAATTTTTCATCGCACGGGATAGCTTATCCGGATACTTTCCCGACTCCCAGTTCACCGACAAAAACAGTCTTTCAAGCTGTTTGGGAGAAATTTCCTTAGTGTCCTTATACTCGATATTCATAGATACCTCCGATTCTTCTTTTCTTTCAGTTTAATTTTTACTTCTTATTAACACACGATAAGTCTAAATCAATCGGAAGCGTCCGTCAACCACGGTTTTGTAAAATTCACGCTTTAAACGAAAATTTAATCTTAGCTATACACAGTTTTTACAGAGAGCTTACAAAACTGTACTGCGGTTTAGTTTTCTTCATCGAGAGTTGGAAGCATGACGACCTCAAGGCTTTTCCCAGTGCGGTTAACCTTGATTTCCACAGGGTTTTGCTCAGCCCAAACGGGGTCAGCGTCCGCCTTTTTCTTCCATTTGCTGTAGAAATCGTACACACCGTCAAAAAGTACTCTTTCAGCCTCCTTGCGGGCTTGAACGGCGTCCTCGATATTCTCATACATTCCGAGAAAATACTGCTTCTTCTGAAACACTATCTTGGCAAGATACTTCCCACGGATGAGATAAACTCCCTTGTGTCCCGTGGTGTTGTCCTTTGGCACCTTCTTGCTCTTTAATGCGTCTATGCTGGTTCCCGAAATGTGAGTTAAGAGCTTCTCGAGCTTTTGGTCGTGCTCCTTTTTCTGACAGCCGCAGCTTACCTGATTGCCGTACTTGAGCGAATTGTACGAAACATCGACCTCGTTGCCGCAGTCACAGCGGCAGTGCCATACGACAAATCCTTTTTTGTCACGCTCACTTGTAGGATAAAGCGCGACAAGTCGTCCGAAACGGCTCCCCTCTATATTGACAGCATTGCTCTTTCTCTTTTTGGTGCTGTTGACAGAGACAGTCTCTTCCATTCTGCCCGCTCCCTTCTCTTTACAAAATTAAAATAAATACAGCGAAAGCTTCGTCCGTACAAAAGCACTTGGCGAAGCTTTCAAATTAAACATTCTGATTATTTATTGTTTGTCGGCTTCTTCTTTGTGAAAAGCAAAACAACAATTGCTATAAGGCTGACACCGAAGATAAGCGTATAAAGCATCGGCTTGGAGGAATCACCCGTCTTTGGAGTATCAGACGGAACCGATGTGACTGTCGGTGTTGCAGTCGGCTTATCTGTAGGCTTCACAGTCGGCTCGGTTGTCGGAGTCGGTGTAGGCTTTTCTGTCGGCACAGGTGTAGCGGTAGGCTCTGCCGTTGGGGTCGGAGTCGGCTCAGCTTCGTAAGAGTTGCTAAACTCTGCCGCCGCAAGCTTCTCGCCCTCACTCTCGGGATAGAGAACTGCCGTGGCTTCAAGACCGCTTCCGTCCTCAGCGTTTGTGATGTAAACTGTCAGAGTGTAAACCGTGCTGTCGTAAGTGCACTTGTCGTTATTGCCCTTCTCCTCAAAAATCGTGTAGGTGTAAACTCCTACAT
>CAVKLS010000129.1:2718-3418 GCA_963657025.1 bacterium
CTCCTACATGATTGTATGTAATGCCCGGGAAATTCGTGCTTGAATCCCCCGTTACAGTCAAAGCATATTCACCCGACGGTGAGCCGTTCGGCATAGGGAAAGACTCGTCGTCCGCTTTCATCATCACCGTGTAATTTTCGGCAGTCTCGGGCACTGCACCCGAAAGAGTGATTTTCACGGGAATGATTACCTCGGGTGTTTCTGTGGCAAAGGCACTAACGGAAACAGACAGCAAAATTAATGCTGTGAGCGCAAGGCTTAAAATGCCGCTAATCGTTTTTTTCATATAAAACCCTCCTGATTCACTGTTCATTTGGCTCCAAAACAGTTAAGATTACAGTTCTTGCATCGGTGAACTCCGAGGAACAGGTGGAAAGCGCAAGAACCTTTGGTGAATCCGTCTGTTCCATTTTATTTATCGTCTCCTCTCTCACATAAAGGCTGTTTGCCTTGACGTAGGAAAGAAGTCCGTCTATATCAGTCTGCCACTGCTCGGGATTGAAAATGTTGTCGTCTCCCGATTTAACCAGCATGCAGGCAAAAATTTCTAAATTATAGCTCTTATCGGGTAAAATAAGCTTGCCCGAAGAGTTTTGCTCGAAGAACGATTTTTCCTCGTAAAGCTCGAGGTCTCCGAACATTGCGCCCTTCTCCATGTGGTGTCCGTAGAGAAGCGAATAGCTATCGGAAAAATTCCTAT
>CAVKLS010000129.1:3428-5233 GCA_963657025.1 bacterium
CATACACATTTTTGTTTATATAGGTAAGGTTTGTACTTCCCTGAAGTACGGGGTAATCGATATTTGTGTTATCAAGCGTAACCCATGCGCAAACATCGGGGTTAATCGCCAAAAGCTCCTCAAAGGAAGCCTTTCCGTCCTCATCATTGACGGTCGGTTTGAGTTTAAGCATATCCTCCTGAACATTAAATGCGGAGGCATATATTTGTGAGTTATCCCATAGAGCATATGCGGCGTAAATTCCAGCCACGCAAAGCACAAGGACAACGAAAAGATTTACAATTGAATTTGCGGCTTTAAGAAATAGTCTCGACATTTTAATTAAGTCCGCATTCCTTTCGTTTTTCTTTTGAGTTAGACTGGGGCAAATGCCCCAGCCACTCAAGAGAGATTGAAAAAGCGTTTATTTGTTAAGTGCAGAATTCACCTGCATATAACCTAAGTTAATCTTCAAGCCTTAGCTTAAGCGTTGTGGCTTCTCTTCTTAGCGAAGAATACTACCATACCGATACCTGCTGCAGCGAGCATGAGGATGTAAGGGAGAGAATCCATGCTGATGCCTGTGTCGATATCCTTTGTGAGTGTGTTTGTTACATTGACTGTATCTGTGTCATTAGCAGAGATTGTCTTGTTCTCATCGGAGTAAACTTCACTTGAAGTATAGTTCTCATTGTCCTCAGATACGGTGTACGTAACGCCTGCAGGGAGGTTAGAGAATGTGACAGAATCCTGATGACCGAGCTCAACTGTGTAGGTCTTGTGGTCTTCTGACCAAGTACCCTGTGTGCCATCGACATCAATTAAGCTTGCGTTCCAATCCTTATCACTTGCGAATGCGACTGTGAATGTGAACTTCTTGTCCATATCAGCCATGTTACCTGTGATGTTCTTGGTAACTGTGAGAGAACCGGAATCGTAGGTGTTTTCGAAAGCGCTTTCGTCGACTTTATCACCATCAGTAGTTTCATAGTGGAAAGCAGCTACAAAGTGCTTATTGTTCTGCTCGTCACGGACAACTGTAAGAACGAGATAATACGTTGCTCTGCTGTAAGTAACACCTGCTACATTTCCCTCATTCTCATATACCATATATTTGTAAACGCCGAGATCGTAATCATCAGGATTAACGTTAAGCTGCATTGTATTAGTTGTTGTCTGAGTGATTGGGTCAAAATGAATTGTTACATTGGCAATATCCGGGAAATTAATAGTGTTCCAACCATCGCTCAGCTGAATCTCATCGTTATAATACGTGTTACCGTCGTTGTCAGTGTAAGAATAAGGATAAAACTCAAACTCGAAATCCGCCTCACCGGCTGTGCCGTTGTTTACCTTATAGGTCTTTGAGATTGTGGGCTGAACGTCATAAGAAGGTCCCTGAGATGTTGCAAATGCTGCTGTTGTTACACTCATAACAAGTGCGAGAGCGAGCATAAGCGAAAAAAGTTTTTTCATGTGCTTTTCCTCCTAAAATGGAATTATTTGAATTAATATTTAATCACCGTCCCTCTTCGGTGACTGTTACTGATTGAAAAACTGTGGTCAAAGATTGCGTCTTCTGAGAAGTGTGATAAGCTTGCCCTTTATGTCGCTTAATGACACCGCACCGAAGTCTCGGCTGTCGGTTGCCTGAGTTCGGTAGTCGCCCAGTATGAAGACGCTTCCCTCAGGCACTGTGAAAGGATATTCTATGCCGTCCTTTGCATAGCTCGAGTAGAGTATCTCGCCGCTTTGAGCCGTACCGTTGACGAATAGCTGTCCGTCCTCGCTAAACTCTACCGTATCACCGCCAAGTGCCGCTATTC
>CAVKLS010000130.1:0-5228 GCA_963657025.1 bacterium
CCGCTGTCACAATTTTATGTGGGTACTTTGCTTCCGGACTCGGAAATGGTATGGTTAATATGGTCAGTGCAGCTATCCGTCAGTTAGTTTTGCTAATTCCATGCCTATGGTTTTTAATAAAAGCTTTTGGTATCACACACGGCTGGTATTCATTCTGGATTGCAGAGACAGTTGCCTGCATATACAGTTACTGCACATCACATAAATTACTAAAAAATATTTCACAATAACGATTTGGACTTGTCAATATTAGTTCAGTCATTAAACGCCCAAATTTCTAAGCAGCATACTGTTGTTCTTCCTGCAGTCAGCAAGAGTGTAGTAAGGAATCCCAAGCTGTTCGGCAGCCTTTTTAACACCTATATCGTCAGACAGCTGAATGGCTTGAATCTTAAAGCCTCTATCGTAATGCATAACTCATCCTCCTTGATGATATATTATCATCTTTTGGTGAATTTATCGACTGCTCCTATATGATAACATTCCATTCGCAGACGGACATTTTTCGAGCCGAACCTTACGCACAAAGATAAATATAGAACATAGATACCGTTCCGACTAACTCCACACTCCACTCTCAACACTACACACTCAAAAAGCGTTCGTGGTTGGGCTTTGACAGCCGACCTGCTTGCATATATAAAAATACAGAATGCACAATAAAAAACAGCAAGAGAAAAATGACAAAACGCAAAGCGTTCACAGTTAATCATTTTCTCTTGCTGTTTTCTTGTTTAAAGATAAAAGGCTAAATTGAATTTGCGCTAATCAATCATTTATGCGACCTGAGACTTCTGACAAGCTCTGCCGCCGCACGGGCTTTGTTCTCAATTTCGTCGAAGCGACCATCGTTTATAGCGTCAACAGGAGAAATCCATGTGCCGCCGCAAGCAATGCAGTTTGGCAAAGAGAGATACTCCTTGACATTTGAGAGCTTGATTCCGCCTGTTGGCATAAATTTCATGGATGCATACGGGCCACTCAGAGCCTTGAGCATTCCGACTCCGCCGACTACCTCTGCAGGGAAAAGCTTGACTATCTTGAGTCCCATGCGCATGTTCATTTCGACCTCGCTCGGAGTTGCACAGCCCGGGAAAACGGGAACATCATGCTCTATGCACCACTTGACTGTCTCGGGATTCGTGCCGGGGCTGATGATTGCCTTAGCACCCGCCTCAACGGCAGTTTCTGCCTGTTCGGGCGTGAGAACCGTTCCCGCACAAACAAAGCACTCGGGCACATTTTCCGATATGAGCTTTATTGCCTCTGCCGCCGCATCCGAGCGGAATGTGATTTCTGCTGCGGGAAGTCCGCCCTTGACAAAGGTCTTCGCAAGCTCTACCGCTTTTGAAGCGTCCTCTATTTTTACAACGGGAATGATACCTGTGTTGTACAGTAATTCTTCAATATTCTTCATGATGTTCCTCCCTAAGAAACTGTTCTGAATGTAATAGGCTGCATTATTCTGCCGCTGTCACGGTGCGTTGTTATCAATTCGATATAAACCGCTTCGATAGACGATTTTAATTCGTCCTCCGAAATACTGCTGCTGACAGCACCTGTCACGGTGAATTCGTATTCCTTGCCTGCCTCAATCGTTATTTCGTTATCCGTTCCGTAGGAAACAAACGGATTTTTGGCACCCGTCAATTCCGTGAATGTGGTCGGATAATACATCTGAATGTTGATTTGTGCAAGATCCTTGTCAGTGTTTTTGATTTTCACCGTCAGCGTATACGATGTTCCTCTCGATACAAATTCCGCCGAGCTCACCTCAAGTCCGCTCGGTAAATCTCTTAAGTTGGGATACTCGTTGTAGGACGAAAGAAATTCCGTGAAGCTTGTGCTGAGCTCCTCGGGGTTTACACTGTCGCTGTGAAGTACGTTCATAACAAGTACAACCGCCGCAAGGATAATTAGCGTACCGACGAAGAAGAAAATTCCCATGAATACTCTTTTGAGTACCTTGTGATCCTTTACCTCAATCGGTTCGTCAAGTACATATGTGATTTGCTGATTGTTTCTTTTTGGCTTACGTTTTCGCTTTTTGTTTTCAGCCATTACTTCATATAACCTCCGTTCATTGGTGAAGCGGCATGCTCTGTGTAAAGCTTTAGCACGCCCTTTTTATATTTAGGCTCTTTAGGAACCCATGATTTTCTTCTTTCCTCAAAAATTTCATCGATTTCTTCAGGCGTCTTTCTCTCGCCGCCAATGCCGATTACTCTCAGAATTCTTTCCTTAATGTCGATTTCTATGATGTCGTCTTCTTCGACCAAAGCGATAGGCCCGCCCTCAGCCGCCTCAGGTGAGATGTGTCCGATTGCCGGACCCTTGCTTGCGCCCGAGAATCTTCCGTCCGTCAGAAGCGCAATTGACGCAGAAAGCTCAGGGTCAGAAGAAATTGCCTCCGTCGTATAGAACATCTCGGGCATTCCCGAGCCCTTTGGACCTTCGTAGCGAATTATTACGGCTTCACCCGGATTAATCTTATGAGTGAGAATTGCACTTATTGCGTCCTCCTCACAGTCAAACGGTCTTGCCCTCAAAATTGCCTTGTGCATCTGCTTAGGAACGGCAGAGTGCTTCACCACACAGCCGTCGGGAGCAATGTTACCTCTGAGAACTGCTATAGTTCCGTCAGTTCCAATCGGATTATCGAATGTCTTGATGACGTCGGTGCGCTTGAGACCCGTGCGTGCCATGTACTCGTCGCATTTCTCAAAGTAATCAGATTTTTTAAGATCCTCGAGATTCTCTCCGAGAGTCTTTCCCGTGACGGTCATGCAGTCGAGGTGAAGACTTGATTTAATCTCCTCCATAATTCTCGGGACACCGCCTGCATAGTAGAAGTACTCTGCGGGCCATTCGCCTGCGGGGCGAATATTGAGAAGATAATGAGCACCACGGTGCATTCTGTCAAAGTAATCTCCGTCTATCTCAATTCCGTATTCACGAGAGATTGCCGGAATGTGAAGAAGAGTATTGGTAGAGCCTGAAATAGCCGCATGCACCATGATTGCGTTTTCGAATGCCTCACGGGTGCAAATATCAGAGGCTTTGAGTCCAAGCTTCGAGAGCTTGACCGCCTGAAGACCGGCTTTGTAGGCGAAATCCTTGAGGTCTGGGCTTGTTGCCGGCATGAGTGCGCTTCCCGGAAGCATAAGTCCCAGTGCTTCCGCCATAATCTGCATGGTGGAAGCCGTTCCCATAAAGGAGCATGCTCCGCAAGACGGACATGCGTGGTGCTTGTAGTAGGTAAGCTCCTTTTCGCTTATCTCACCACGCTCATACATTGCACTGTATTTTCCGATTTGCTCGAGTGTGAGCAAATTCGGGCCGGCCTCCATAACTCCACCCGTCACGACTATGGCGGGAATATCTATTCTTCCGATGCCGATAAGCTCAGCTGGAACGGATTTATCACAGCTTGCGATAAAAACGCCTGCATCAAAGCTCGTTGCATTATTGTGAATTTCTATTAGGTCGGCTATTATATCTCTTGAAGCGAGGGAATAGTTTATTCCGTCGTGACCCTGACTCATTCCGTCGCATATATCGGTGGCAAAATAAAGCGCACCTTTTCCGCCCGCATCGTGAACACCCTTGTAGGCAAGATTTGCGAAATCAAGCAGATGAGCCGAGCCGGGGTGACTCTGACCGTATGTGCTTTCTATTAGAATTTGCGGCTTTTCGAGGTCTTCGACCGTCCAGCCCATACCTATTCTGAGCGGATCCATTTCGGGAGCAATCGCTCTTATTTCCTGACTTTTCAGCATACTGACACACCTTCCTTAAGACAGCAGATTGTAATTTTTAACTATATAACATACCATAACACACCAAACAGGCTTGGCGACATCTGCTCTTAAATTTAAATCGGACGGAACTCTGCTTTGCTTGCAAGGGGCAGAGTCCCGTACATCCGCTCTTAGATTATACTCCCCAAAGTCTAAAATATAAAGACTCAAATTGTAAAGCTTTCGAATTTGATTTTTTTCTGAATATTATGTGAATTTTTCAAAATTCGGCATTTTGACGGTGAAAATCGGCACTTTTAAATTTGACCAAAAGTCATTTATGTGTTAAAATATATCGAATGATTTCAAAACGATACAATTTGAAAGGTGAAAGATTTATGGAAAAATTGATATCCTTTACAGTTCCGTGCTACAACTCGGCAGATTACATGAGTGTTTGCATCGAGAGCTTGCTTAAAGGCGGAGACAGAGTGGAGATCATCATCATCGATGACGGCTCAAAGGACAGAACAGGTGAAATTGCCGACGAGTATGCAGAGAAATACCCCGACATCGTCAAGGTTGTTCATCAGGAGAACGGCGGCCACGGCGAGGGCATCAATCAGGGCATAGCTCACGCTACAGGAAAGTACTTCAAGGTTGTCGATTCCGACGACTGGGTTGGTGAGGATGCACTCGAGAAGCTTCTTGACATCATCGGCGGCACGGCAGAAAAGAATTTGCCTGACCTTTTTGTGTGCAACTACCTTTACTACATTAAGGGACAGGGCATTCACAGAAGAATCAAATACGCTTCTATCTTCCCCGAACACAAGATAGTCTCGTGGGAACAGACAAAGCCATTCCTTATGAGCCAGAATTTGACTCTTCATTCCTGTATGTTCAAGACAAGCGTCATGAAGGATAACGGTCTTGTTCTTCCCAAGCACACATTCTACGAGGATAACTACTATGTTTATTACTCGATTCCGTATGCCAAGAAGATTATGTATCTCAATATTGACTTCTACTACTACCTCATCGGCAGAGACGGACAGTCAGTTGCCAAAGAGGCTCTTCTCAAGAGATATGCCCAGCAGCTCAAGGTCACAAAGCTCTGCTTTGAGGCACACAGAATTCTCGATATCAAGAACACTCAGCCGCATCTTTACAGATGCATGTATCATCATCTGAGACTTATGTTCATCCTAAGTTCTCTTTTCTGCAGACTGAACAAGTCAAAGGAAACAGACAGAGAGATGAGAGAATTTTGGAAAGAGCTCTATGAGATTGACGAGCCGCTTGCAAGAAAGTTCAAGCATATGAGCGTTGTCACCTTCCTCAATCTTCCGGGAAAAGCAGGACAGGAGATTTGCTCGCTTTCCTACAAAACAGCGCACAAATTCCTCAAATTCAACTAAAAAAATTCAGCAGAATCGAAATTATCGGTTCTGCTGTTTGCTTTTTGTTCGATAATATGCTATACTC
>CAVKLS010000131.1:0-2316 GCA_963657025.1 bacterium
CAGCCGCACAGGTATCAACCATCTTGAAGGTCTCTTCAATCTTATATTCAACGGGGTGACCGCTGATACGAACCATGGAAGCGGTTGTGAAGCCGAGCTTCTTACCTCTTACATACTGCTCGTATGTGATTTCGCAGTCCTTGATTTCCTCCTCGTAATCGAGAAGCTTTTCTATCTTAGCGAGGAACCAAAGGTCGATTCTGGTTAAATCGTGAACCGCCTCCTTTGTTACTCCTCTTCTCATAAGCTCTGTGATGGCAAAAAGTCTCTGGTCTGTTGCGTCCTTGAGAATCTTCCAGAGGACCTCGTCCGGCTCGTCCTTGAACTTGTAAAGCTCGAGTGTGTCAAGTGAGATTTCTGCGCCTCTGACAGCCTTCATAAGTGCCATCTCGAAGGTATCGGCAATAGCCATAACCTCACCGGTAGCCTTCATCTGAGTGCCTAAGTTTCTCTTTGCGTAAACGAACTTATCAAAAGGCCACTTCGGGAACTTAACGGCAACATAGTCGAGTGTAGGCTCGAATGCGGCATAAGTCTTTCCCGTAACGGCATTGACAATCTCATCGAGAGTGTAGCCGATAGCAATCTTAGCTGCAACCTTAGCAATCGGATAACCCGTAGCCTTTGAAGCAAGAGCGGAAGAACGTGAAACTCTTGGGTTAACCTCGATAACGGCATACTCGAAGGAATCCGGATTGAGCGCAAACTGGCAGTTGCATCCGCCCTCGACGCCGAGAGTCTCGATAATCTTGATTGCGGCTGAACGCAGCATCTGATATTCCTTGTCGGCAAGTGTTACGGCAGGAGCGATAACGATTGAGTCGCCTGTGTGAACACCGACAGGGTCAAAGTTCTCCATGGAGCAAACTGTGATGACGTTGTGAGCGGAGTCTCTGATAACCTCGAACTCGATTTCCTTCCAGCCTGCAATGCTCTTCTCAATGAGAATCTGAGTAATCGGAGAAAGAGAAAGTCCGTTTGCTGCTCTCTCTGTGAGCTCTGCCTCGTTCTCGCAGATACCGCCGCCGGAGCCGCCGAGTGTAAATGCGGGACGAACGATAACCGGGTATGTGATTTCCTCGGCATACTCGAGTGCGTCCTTAACAGTTGTAACAACCTTGGAAGGAACAACAGGCTGACCGATGGACAAAAGCATATCCTTGAACATCTGTCTGTCCTCAGCCTTATCGATTGTCTCAGGGGAAGCACCTAAAAGTGTAACTCCGTGCTCCTCGAGGAAGCCCTCCTTTGCAAGCTGCATGGAAAGGGTAAGACCTGTCTGTCCGCCGAAGCCCGAGAGAATGGAGTCAGGCTTTTCCTTCTCGATAATTCTCTTAACGGTTGTGAGGTTGAGCGGCTCTATATAAATTCTGTCAGCCATGGCCTTATCGGTCATGATTGTAGCAGGGTTGGAGTTTACAAGAACAATCTCGATGCCGTCCTCTTTGAGTGCACGGCAAGCCTGTGTTCCGGCGTAGTCAAACTCAGCAGCCTGACCGATAACGATAGGACCGGAACCGATAACAAGTACCTTTTTAATGTTTTTATTAAGCGGCATAATTTCTTCCTTTCTCCTTATTTATTGTCCATCATCTTGAAGAACTCGTCAAAGAGCACCTCGGCGTCCTTAGGACCGCCGCAAGCCTCGGGGTGGAACTGAACTGTGTAAACAGGATGATTGAGATATCTCACACCCTCGTTTGTTCTGTCGTTGACGTTGATGAAAAGCTCCTTGGCAATCTTCGGGTCGATAGACTCGGAGACAACGGCATAGCCGTGGTTCTGGCTGGAGATGTAAACTCTGCCTGTCTCGAGGTTCTTGACGGGCTGGTTTGCTCCTCTGTGACCGTACTTGAGCTTCTCTGTACGGAAGCCGTTTGCAAGAGCTGTCAGCTGGTGGCCGAGGCAAATGCCGAATGTGGGAATGTCAAGAGCCAGAATCTCCTTGAGATTCTCGATGACCTCTGTGTTCTCGGAAGGATCTCCGGGGCCGTTTGAGAGCATGATTCCGTCGACATCAAGTGCCTTGATCTGACCTGCTGTTGTGTTGTGCGGACAGACAATAACGTTTGCGCCTCTTCTTACGAGCTCACGGGAGATATTCTCCTTGAGACCGAAATCGAGAAGTGCAACTCTGTATTTTCCGTCAGAACCGTTTGTGTACATATCCTTAGTAGAAACGCTCTTGACGGCATCCTTAACGGTATAGGCTTTAATTTTGTCAAAATCTGCATGAGACGGATCGGTAACAATCGCACCGTTCATAACGCCTGCTTCTCTTATGGTCTTTGTGAGAGAACGCGTGTCGATTCCGCA
>CAVKLS010000131.1:2326-5226 GCA_963657025.1 bacterium
AAAAAAGTGTCAAGATCACCCTCGCATCTGAAATTCGAAGGATCTTGACACCATTCTTTAACTATATAACCGGCAGGTCCGATAACATTGCCTTCAAAATCGGCAGGAATTACACCGTAATTGCCGATTAATGGGAATGTCTGTGTTACGATCTGTCCAAAGTAGCTCTTGTCTGTGAGGGTCTCAAGATAACCTGTCATACCTGTTGTGAAAACAACCTCGGCGACAACCTCTCCCTCGTAGCCAAAGGACTGACCTTCAAAAACTTTTCCGTTTTCAAGTACCAGATAAGCTTTACTCATATCAGTTCTATACCTCTTCTCTTCAAAATTTAAGTCGGACGGGGGCTCTTCTTCGCTTGCAAAAAGCAGAGCCCCGCGGCTGATTGCAAGCCGTGCAAAAAGCTTTCGTTCATAGGCTTCAGAGGTGAAATAATTCATCTTCGAAAGCCCGAACAAAATCCGCCGTCAAGAAAGTGGACAGCATTTGCACTCAGAATATAATCCGTAAAATTGCACACTAACAGACTATTTTTGAAATTATATCAAATCCGCATTTTTTCGTCAAGGGTGAATATTTATAAATATCGGTTAAAATCGATAAAATGTATAAAAATACCCTCGATAAGGTATATCCTCATCAAGGGTACTATATTTAGAGTTCGGGACTATAATTACTGATAATCTCTTCGGCAACGCTAACCTTGGTTGTTCTGTTATCCATTGCCTGCTTCTCTATGTATCGGTGCGCCTGTGTTTCATTCATACGCAGATATTCCACCAAAAGGCATTTTGCCTGACAGACTATTCTGAGTTCGTCAAGCTTTGCCTTTAATTTATCCGACTCTTTCCTGTATCTGTCAAGGCGTGACGCATTCGACACCACCAGTCTTGTAAGCTGATGGAACAAATGGCGGTCGACCGGTCTTGCCACTGTGAAGATACCGTAGTTTTCAATCTTTGAACTGACATTATCAAACAGCTGGGATTTCACCAGCATAATTACCGAAGCGGAGTACTTCTCGGTTATTGTTATTGCCAAATCGTGACCAAATTCATCGCTCAGCGGAGCGTTTATTATCACGAGGTCATAGTCGTAGCGCATGAGCATTCGCCTTGCCTCTGAGCCGCTGAAAGCTGATGAAACAGGAGAAAAAGCAGATTTATCCAGCATATCGGAAATCGCAGACACGCCCTTTTCTGTTCCCGTGACTATAAGAACGTTAAGTGTACTGTTAATACTTGGCATATTGTTTCATTTCCTTTTTACTGAATTTTATCTGCCGGCAACGGTGCTCAGCAGCTCCTGAGGAATAACCGATTTGACAAATTCGGAATCTCTGCAAATGAGCTTAGCCTCGCCCAATGAGCCCGGAAGCGAGGTCTCTCTAACTTCTCTGAGCGTGAGATAGTCGAGCACGCCCTCCATGCCGGCCGAAATAAGCAGCGCATACGCAAGATACGGGTTTGCGGAGGAATCGGGCGAGATAATCTCGACTGTTCCCTCATCCTTGTTGATGTTCAGAATATTTCTTCCCGACTTATTCTTCCATGTTACTGTATCGGGAATGTCGCTGTCTCCCAGACGGTCGTAGGACTCCTCCTTGGAGTTAAGCACAGCGGTGATTTCCGCACAACGACGGATTAAGCCTGCAAGGAAAGACTCCGTGCACGGCGAACCCTTGTATCTCGGGGAGAACTTTATCTTGAAGGAGTTTCCGCATTCGTCGGCAAGCGGCTTCGGTCTGAAGGAAGCGTGAAGTCCGCTTCTGTCAGCCATATTTTTGACAACGGAACGGTAAGCAATAACATTGTCGGCGGCACTCATAGGACTGCTCTCGACAAAAACAACCTCGTTCTGACCGGGGCCCGCATTGTGGTGAGAAAGTATCGGGGTTATTCCCATGTCCTCAAGCGTCAGGCAAATATCACGTCTGACGTCCTCGCCCTTGTCGCTGGGCGCCTCGTCCATATAGCCCGCACGGTCAAACGGAATCTCGGTGGGGTTGCCCTCCTCGTCGTTCTTGAAAAGATAGAACTCGATTTCATTTCTTATCTTGATTCGCATATCGTTCTGAATTGCCTTCTTGCTCACTTCACGAAGAATATTTCTCGTGTCGCACTCGAACGGCGTGCCGTCAGCCTTGACGATATCGCAGAAGAAACGTATGACGCTTCCGTGAGACGGTCTCCACGGCAAGGTGCACATCGTGTCAATATCAGGCTTGATGAAAACCTCGCCCGAATGACCGAAGCCATCTATGAACTTTGCCTTGACTGGTACGCCCGTCGAAAAAGCCTGGTCGAGAAGCGGCGGCTGAATGGAGATGATTTTTAGCTTTCCCTTTACGTCACAGAAAGCGAGCTTGATAAACTTGACATCGTTTTCCTCTATAAAGGACATCACATCGTTTATGGTATATTTCATGCTAATTACCTCATTGGTATTAATTTACGTATATTGATTCAAATTGTGCAAACTATTCTTCGCCGAAAAGGCACATTCCCCGTACAAATAAAAACAACTTTCACTTTGAGGCGGTCTTAAACCACCCATCCCTTAGGGAAAATGCAAACACAATTCAAAACACATGTACCCCGCCTTAAAAGTCGGGGTCTGCTTTACCTTGATTATAAAATAATTCGGTGAAGACTGTCAATTTTTACGAAAAATTTAAGATTACAGCACATTTTGATTAAACTCAAATTTAATTTTTGTTGTATTTAAGCACAAGAAGCTTATTTGTGCTTTAGTTCATAGTTCACAGAATCCAAGTTTAACTTGAATGCTTTTGGGCATTTTTCCCATTAAACAAATCGCCAAACCACGGCACAAACCATTTAGATAAATTTTATTGACTTGGGCTGATTTTGCCTATAAAATATTTTGTAGCACAAGTC
>CAVKLS010000132.1:0-5222 GCA_963657025.1 bacterium
TTTATAATATATTTATATATACTATTACTCATACATCTACTCTTTCTCTGTATATAATTTAAGGGTTTCGTTTTCAACTTCATCCGTTGCAATTTCACTTGTTACGGATTTAACCGAAAGCTTCATTCCCGTTGTCTTTCCTTGCGCATCCTTTTCGGTCTTAACCGAAAATTTGTATTTTTTAAGTTCTTCTGGCTTCAGGTACGGCACATATAATGTCTTTTCGCCGTTTCCGTTTATATCTTCCCTGCCGTGCTCAACTACAATCATCGTTGTGACCAGTCCGTATACGTCCTCAAGCTCCTTTAAGCCCTGCTCCAGCATCCTGTTAAGCTTGGAGATTGTCTGCTGGTCTTTCAGGTATCGTTCGCTTCGTCTTTCGAGATGATGTTCAAGCAATTTGATTTGCTCCTCCAGCCGTTTAATTTGCTCGTCTTTCGTTTCTGTCTTTTTTGCCTTATTTGTTTTCGCGTCCATATTTGCCCTTTCCTTGCGTTTTTATTTCTCAGGCTAACTTTGTATCGTCTCAGCCGTAAAAATCAATTTTAGTTATAGTTCCGTTCGTTATTTCGCGGTTTCCGTCTTGCAGTTCATGTCTTTTTGGTTCCCGTCGGCTTATCCCCTTTCGGTTTTGCCGATATCCGTTCGTAGTGCTCCTCGTACATTGCAGCGACCGTGCAGTCATGCCAGCCTTTGACATGGCAGCAGTATTGTTTTCTGTATGCGTCCGCACTGTCTTTACAGGGAAAGCAGACAACCGTTGCGCTGTCGCAGATGATTCTTGCGCCGCCTGCCTCCTCGCGAAAGAAAAACGGGCATGTGTAAATTTTGTTCATGTTCATCTCCGTCCCTCAGTCGTAAATTACTTTCTCAAGCTGTGCATACACATCGTCATTACTTCGCTGTGTAAAGTTTTTAAATTTGTTGTTGCCCTGCCGTGGCTTTGGTTTAGTCCACAGCTCTTTGTAATTGCCCTCGATGACCTTCTGGTAGTTCTGTGGTTTTAAAAACCAGTCAAACCCGACTTTGTTTGACTGCGTGAAATACAGATTGCTGTCAAAGTCCTTTACCGTCCGAAGCACTTCGTCGAATCCCTGCCGTTTTACCAGCAGCTTAAGGTTGCTGTCACGTTGTGAGTGCGGAATAATATCCTTCACAGTGATTGTATTCGCGCATGCGTTCCATGCATCCACAATTTCCTTTGCTTCCTCCGGAGGGCTTTCCGAACGTGCCGTGCTGCTTTCGTTTTCCTCGCGCGCGCTATATATATTATTTATATTACTTAAAGGCACAGCACACTTATCTATATCAATATCAATATCTTTCTCTTTCTCAATATCTATATCATTCTCTTTATCTTTCTCATTCTCTTTATCTTTATCATTATCATTATCATTCTCCCATGCATTTGCATTTTTTCTGCATGCAAAAAATGCACTTGCATTATTTGCATCATCTGAAAATGCATTTGCATGTTTTGCATTACCTAAAAATGCACTTGCATTATCTTCATTTGTGTCTTGTTCGGATTCTTCTGCATCCTGTTTTTCCGCTTTTGTTTCCGCTGCCTCTTTTCTTTCCGGCTCATTCAATTTTGATGCAGCTTTTGCATTCGCAGTTGCGGAACTTTTTGTTGTGCTGTTTTCTGCCTTGTCTGCATCGCATTTTTCTTTCCTCCAGCGTGAATCCGCAGCATGTTTCCTTTTTTCGCAGGTTTCTTCATACGCCTGATTGTTTGCGTCAATCTGCTTTTTCATGAATTTAAAAGCGACCTTCGTTATGCTGTCCATCTCAGGAAGCTCCGCTCCTGCCTGATAGCTTAAAATCGCCGTGAGAAGCACGCCTCTTTGCTCAAGAGTCAAATCTTCAAGTATTTCCATGTCATCGGTATATAACAGCACACTGTTTTTTCTGTTGCTCATCGGTCTCCTTTCCGGCGGTGTGCCGACCAAGCACACCGCCACAATGTATTTCGTGATAATATTCCCATAAGGAGTAGCTTCTCTTTTTATCCGAAAAAGGCAGCGGCAATGCTTCCTTCCTCTGCTTTCGGTGCAGCCTTTTCATTTGTTTTCGGTGCGGTTTCTTTTGCGGCTTTTTCGTCCTGTTTGAATAACTCCTCAATGTCCTGCATCGAAACACTGTCTTCCTTCTGTGCTGCCTTGTATTCCGCTGCCGCCTGTTCGACTACCGTCTGTTCCTCGTCGATGTCTGCAACGTCCACATATTCCTTGCTTCCGTCGTCATTTATGACCGCCATGTCTGCTTCATATGCCTGCTGGAGCTCGATGCTCATGATTCCCCATTTTCCTATCAGCTGTCTAAGCATCGTCTTGCATGCCATTCCGTCAAAGTCTTTTTCCCAGAATGTGTAACCTTTTTTCGCCTGATAGCCTTTGGAATACTTCATCGCATGCGCTTCCATTTTCTCTTTGCTCCAGTACAGTGCCTTCTCAAAGCCGTTTAAGTAGCGAAACATCGCATAATACCCCATTGTCGGCGTCTTTTCGCGTTCTACCTCGTCTTCTATGAGCGTCACCTTGATTTCTTCCGTCAGCGGATTGAAAGCCTCAAGCTCGCCCTGCTTAATCGGCACCACATTGATTCTTTCGTATTGTCCCGAGCGGCTTGCAAGCTGTATAAAGCCTTTGTATCCGAGGCAGAATTGTGCCTCGACCGTGCCTCTCTTATTGTCTTTGAAGGGCACCATGTAGTAATATCCTAATTGCGGGGACGGTGAAAGCTTCAAGGTCTCGCCCAGGAGTGCTGCGTTTAAGATTGAGTTGTTTGTGCATTCCTGAAGTGCGGGTGTCGTCTGCACGGCTGAGATAATGCTTGAGATAAACCTCTGACCGTCCCTGCCTCCGATAACCTTCGATATCTGGTCTTTGACTGCGTTGTCCGTAAGGTATGCGGTAAGTCCTACCCTCTGCGGTCTTTTTGCTAAACTGTTTTGTACTGCCATTTTGTGTTCCTCCTTTTGGTTATAATGGTCTGAATTCTATGTGTTTTTCCTGCATGAACGATGCCAGTGCCCTTGCTTCCGGCACGGAAAGGTACGCAGAAAAGTTCACCCATTCTCTTTTCACCTGTTCTTCTGGTGCAGGTGTTGTTTCCTCTTTTGCCTGCGGCGTCAAAGCCTCAGCCGTTGCCTTTGTCAGTTCTTCGGCGCGCTGTTTTGCTTTCGTTTCTTCGAGCTTCTTCTTTTCATCTTCGGTCTCCTTGAGCTTCCTCGCTACCGCTACCGCTTCCTGAAAGTCTAAGTTTTCCCTGAAATGCTTGCAGGCTTCGAAGGAAAAGTACGGGAATTTTTCAAGCTCCGCGTAGTTTGCCTTTATGGTTTCTATCCTGTCTTTCATTTCCTTTTCGATTGCCGTAAGTGACACCGAAGCCTTAAGCCAGCCGAAGTCGTACACCCTCGGAAAGTCGAGCCATTCGGGAGTTTCTATTCCTTCAAAAATCTTTTCGATTTCCTTTTGCTTTTCTTCCTGTTTGCTGTTTTCATACTCCTTGATTTGTGTGTCAATCATGCACACGGGCTTGTCGATTATCTGTATCAGTTCGTTAATCTTTGCCTTAAATTCCGAGAACGGCTGCATGTACTCTTTTTCGAGTCTGATGCGTTCATCGTTCAAAGCTTTTTTAAGCTTATTCAGGCTTGCCCTGTCTGCCTTTGCCGTCTTGATTTGGTCGTCTGTGTAGACCAATGTTTCGTAGTGTTTAATGCTTGCCTCAAGCTCTCCTTTTAGTTCCTCGTAATTAAACTCGATAGCCTGCGGAAGCTGTACTTCCTTTACTGTAAGTTGCATTTTCTGTTCCTCCTATTTTTGTTTTTATCCGATGACCTGAGGCAATATGAGCCCAGGTCGTTTTCGTTCTGTTACCGATTCTGCAAACTTCATCTCCTGTAAGACCAGTTCGTCTAAGTCCGCCTGCACCTCCGTCCGTTCTACCGTGTAGTGCTTTGTCTGAAGGTACACATCGCCGTTGAATTCCGTCTTAAGCTGCGCCTTCAAAATGCAGAAGTCAAAGCCTGTCACCATCATGTAGTGAAGTAGCTGGCAGTAGTAATTATCAGGTATCCTGTTATGCCACTTTTCCTTCTGCATGCTTTGCAGTATGTTCGTGGTTTTAATCTCCAAAATTCCTCGCCTGCCGCTTTGTCTGTCATAAAGCCAGCCGTCAAGGGAAGCGTGCGCCCAGGGATACTTGTCGTTCGTCCACATGTTGTTCGGCTCATACGAAACCTCATACTGCGGATAGTCCAGTTTGAACAGCTCCCTCAGGTAATCCTCCGCCACGGTTCCGTATTTGACGTATGGTTTGTCGCTTATGTCTTCTGGCTTAAACTGTCCCGTCTTTTCAAGCCACAGCTCTACATTCGTCTTGTATGGGTTCATTCCCATAATTGCCGATGCATCCGAGCCGCCTATGAAGCTCTGCCGCGCTTCGAGCCATTCCTCTCTTGTATCGTATGTTTTATGACTCGTCATCTTCGTCACCGTCTTCATCTGTAAAATTTATAGTTTCCATGCCTGATGTCGCTTTGAAAATCTCCCAGAAGTCCAGGAAGTCTTCATCTCCTGCGTTTATAACCTTTTCGACGCCGCCGAATTTATCCAACTTGAACATGTCTTCAATGACCGTTGAGACTGTCTGGTCGATGAAGTCTCTGAGTTTGAAATCTATCGGTTCGCCAGCGTCCCTGAAGACAAAGTAAATGCTTGAAAGTGTGAAAAGTGCCGACTGGCAGATTTCCTTTTTTGTAAGGCTTATCGTCTCATCCAGTTCCTCTTCCTTCAGACGCACATTTATGTTTACTCTTCCGCCGTTGTCCGAAGCGTCAAACGGTTTCTTTTTCTTTTTCCCGATGCCCTTATAGGCATTCTTTTTGAAATTATCCGCAAAGTTCATTGTTATACCTCTCTTCCTGCGCTTTTTAAAAGCTTTCTGATGTGTTTCCTGCGCTTTAAAATCTTCATCGCGCGGTTTGTGTCCTGTCTGTACTGTCTTGCGATGCAGTCCATCTCCTCAGGCTCTAATTCTTCGTTGCTTTCGTCTAAGACATAGAACCCTTTACCGTCCTGAAGGTTCACTATTATGTGCCCGTCTTCCCTCAGGTCTGCAATCACCCGCCTGATTGTCCGCTCCGCAATCCCTGTCGTTGTCGACAGCACGCTTGCGGTTGTTCCGTCGGGTCTCTTCGGCAGCCTGTTATACAC
>CAVKLS010000133.1:0-5204 GCA_963657025.1 bacterium
CGGGATAGCAAATCCAAGTCCCTCATAACCTGTCGAAACAATCTTAGAGGAGTTGATGCCGATAACCTGACCGTACTGGTTTACAAGTGCACCGCCTGAGTTACCGGGGTTGATAGCTGCATCTGTCTGAATGCAATACATGGTGTAGCCGGACTCTGTTGTAATCTCTCTGTTAAGAGCAGATACATAACCGACTGTTACTGATGAAGCAAGAGCAGAGCCACCGGGGTTACCGATTGCTATAACCTGATCACCGACTGAAAGATCCTCGGCAGAACCAAACTCTGCGGCTGTGAGACCTGTTGCGTCAATCTTGAGAACAGCAAGGTCAGAAACCTCATCAGAGCCTACGAGAGTTGCCTCATAGCTTGTTCCGTCACTTGTGAGAACCTTAAGTGATGTTGCTCCGTCTACAACGTGAGCATTTGTTGCGATGTATCCGTCTGCAGAAATTATGATTCCCGAGCCTTCAGCTGTAGGATCGACCTCGGTGCTTGAATCATCGGAGCTGTTTCCGTTTGATCCGTCAGAACCGTAGCCGTAGCCAAAGTAATTGGAGAAGTAATCGGAGTAGTTATTTTCCGATACCTGATAATTCTGAACACATACAACTGACGGAATCAGCTTTTCTGCAATTTCCTGTCTTGTGAGAACGCCGTCGGTACTTGTCGTAGTGTCATCACTGCTGTTGTCTGAGTTATCGATTATCTTTGTAATTGTGTAAGCCGCACTGTCGGAGGACGATGAATTATTCGAGCCTATATAACCGCCCTTTATAAGAGCTGTCATAA
The DNA here is from genome assembly GCA_963657025.1 of bacterium. Lineage (GTDB taxonomy): Bacteria > Bacillota > Clostridia > Oscillospirales > Acutalibacteraceae > SIG603. Next base: position 792 of record CAVKLS010000133.1, read on the forward strand.
CTCCGACCGAAGCACCTGATGAAATCAAACAGCAAAGCACAAGTGCGAGAACCTTAAGTCCGAACGGAGTACCGTTCTTTTGCTTTTTCTGCCTTGTCGAATGCGCAGGACTTTGAACGTTCTGGTACATCGGCTGTGCAGGCGGTGTTTGCTGTCCCCATGTATAAGAGCTCTGCCTGTAGGCATTCTGATTATACTGAGGCTGCTGCGGCTGATGGTAATAAGTCGACTGAGAAGGATTTGTATACTGCGGAGTACTCGGCTGCGTGTAGGTTCTTCCTGTAGGCTCTGCCTTAGGAATATCGTTACCGCTCATGTGGTACTCGTGGCTAACTTCCTGTGTATTCTTCGGCTCATTTTCCACCTTGTTGGTGTTAGCTTCTTCATTAACATTATTGTTTGTGTTAGAAGTATTGTTATCATAAGGATTATTCATAACTCTAACTCCTTTCTAATTTTACAACAAAAATTGCTCATAGTCAATAATTACTTTTTTTGCAATTTATTTGCTTTGTTTTATGTTTAGATTATGTACTTCATTTGTGATATTTATGTGAAGATTATTTTTTGTTTAAATGAATTTTCAGATTAATCGTATACATTTTCGCACATTTCAGAACGAAGTAAAATTCCCGCCGATTTCTCGACGGGAAACTTCAAATTCAGTTAATCAAATTCTTGCGACGCCTGTTTTTCTTGCAGCCTCGGCAACCGCCTTGGCAACAGCCATGGAAACCGACTTGTCAAGTGCGGAAGGAATGATATTCTCCTCGTTCAGCTCACTGTCTGAAATATAATCGGCAATGGCATAAGCTGCGGCAATTTTCATCTCCTCGTTAATCTCTGATGCACGAACATCAAGCGCACCACGGAAAAGTCCCGGGAAAACAAGGACATTGTTAATCTGGTTGGGATAATCGGAGCGGCCCGTGCCGACAACTCTTGCGCCGGCTTTTCTTGCATCGTCATAGCCGATTTCGGGGCTTGGGTTCGCACAGGCAAATACTATCGCATCGTCCTTCATAGACTTGATCATCTCGGCTGTAAGGACATTCGGAGCGGAGAAGCCGAAAAATACGTCTGCATCCTTGATAACATCGGCAAGAGAACCTGTGAGGTGCTCGGGATTTGTATAGGAAGCAAGCTCCGCATGAGCCGGTGAAAGTGTGGTATCACCCTCGCAGATTGCGCCGAATCTGTCGCAAACCGTGATATTTTTGAGTCCCGCACCAACCAAAAGCTTGGTTACAGCTGTGCCGGCCGCACCGCCGCCGTTGAGAACAGCCTTGATTTCCGTTATCTTCTTGCCTGTGATTTTGAGGGCATTTACGAGTGAAGCGAGAGCGACAACCGCAGTACCGTGCTGGTCGTCATGGAAAACAGGAATATCGAGGCTCTTCTTGAGCTTTTCCTCAATCTCAAAGCATCTCGGAGCTGCAATATCCTCAAGATTTATTCCGCCGAAAGAACCTGCAATCATCTCGACTGTGTGAACAATCTCGTCTACATCCTTGGAACGAATGCAAATAGGAAATGCGTCGACATCGCCGAACGCCTTGAAAAGTGTGCACTTTCCTTCCATAACGGGCATTCCTGCCTCAGGACCTATATCGCCCAAACCGAGAACAGCTGTTCCGTCTGTTACAACGGCAACGAGATTTCCTCTTCTTGTGTATTTATACGAAAGATTGACATCCTTTGCAATCTCAAGGCATGGAGCGGCAACACCGGGTGTGTAAGCCGTGGAGAGATCGTCTCTTGTTTCGAGCGGACAAGCAGCCTCAACTCTGATTTTGCCCTTCCACTCTGCGTGCTTTTCAAGTGCAATTTTGCTAAAATCCATAATAGTGTCCTTCTTTCAAGTTTCTGTCAAAATTATCCTGTGATTGAAAGTGGAATTTTCACTTTCAACTCTCGTGTTATCGATTTAGTATAGCACACAATGGTTTATATTTACAATGAAAATTTTTCATCGTTTCTTTTTTGATATAAATTTGATTTTTCGAAATAAACGGTCTATAATCTGAATGAAAATTTGAGTGCTCTGTTTTGCAAAGTTTCCAAAACAATATAGCACCGAATAAATTTCACGGAGATGATTTTATGATTAAAGCATGTATGTTTGACCTTGACGGCACTCTTTGCAACACCCTCTCGTCTATCGCATCGTTTGCAAATGCCGCACTGAAAGCCTACGGTCTCAAAGAACATGATGTTCAGAAATACAGAATGATGGTCGGCAACGGCAGAGACAAGCTTATCGAGCGAATGATTATCGCATCGACAGGAGAAATGAATGACGATCTTTTTGACAAGGTCGGAACTCTCTACGACAAGCTTTACGGCGAAAATCCGCTTAATCTCGTTGCGCCGTATGACGGTATTCCCGAAATGCTGAAAACTCTTAAAGCAAACGGAATCAAAACCGCCGTAATTTCAAATAAGCCCGACGACATGACAAGACTTGTTGTTGCAGGAATTCTCGGTAACGATAACTTTGACATTGTGCGTGGTTCACTGCCTCAGTTTCCGAAAAAGCCCGACCCGACTTCTCCGCTCGACATTCTCGAAAAGCTCGGCGTTACCCCTGACGAATGCCTATATATCGGCGACAGCGGAGTTGACATGCAGACAGGCAAAAACGCTCACATGACAACTGTCGGCTGTGCATGGGGATTCCGCGGAGCAAAAGAGCTCGAGGAAAACGGAGCGGATTATATCGTAAATTCGGCAGATGAAATTCTGGCTGTTCTGGACGGAAAAAACAAATAATAATTCTCAACAAATGCGAAAGGCACGGTGCAAAACCGTGCCTTTTTTCTATTCAGCCGTTATCGCTTGTCCATGTAGTAGGTATATTCTACTCTGACCTCATCGCTGCTGTAATTTTTTCTGCCGCTTTTCTCGGAAATTCTCTTCATTCCAAGCTTTTCCATCAAGTGATATGACGGGTAATTCTCGCTGTCACAGTGTGCGACAAACTCCTTGTAGCCGAGTGTAAGCGCATACTCCGCCGCAGCGCTTGCAGCCTCAAAGCCGTATCCCTTTCCCTGACAGTCCTTTGTGAGCATCCATCCGAGCTCTGCTTTTCCGTTCTCGTCATAAATGCCGACGAAGCCGACATTTTTATCGTCAGCCATTATCGCAAAAATCCATTCCGTGGGATTTTCGCTGTTCCACATTTTATCGCTTGAAGCAAGCTCTTCTTTTACCTCGTCCATATCCTTTTTGGGAAAGAACAGCATGAACTTTCCGCAGTCCTTATCAAGGGCATATACGGAAAAATCATCCAAGTGCTTCGTGCCAAGCGGCTCTAAAATCAATCTGTCGGTTTTGATTATCATAATGATTGCTCCTCCATCTTTCTTGCTCTTTCCTCAGCAATAAGCGGATCTATCAGTTCATCGAGGTTTCCGTTCAAAATATCGTCAAGCTTATAAAGCGTGAGACCTATTCTGTGGTCGGTCACTCTCGACTGCGGATAGTTGTAGGTTCTTATTCTCTCTGATCGGTCACCCGAACCTACCTGACTTTTTCTTTCCGATGCTATCTCGTTGTTCAGTGCGCTTATTTTTGCGTCAAGAAGTCTTGCTCTCAGAACACGCATTGCCTTGTCCCTGTTCTTAAATTGACTTCTCTCATCCTGACATTCAACGACAGTTCCCGTAGGCAAATGAGTGATTCTTATAGCCGACGATGTCTTGTTGATGTGCTGTCCGCCCGCTCCGCTTGAGCGGTAGGTGTCTATTTTCAAATCCTTGGGGTCGATATTAAGCTCAACCTCCTCAGCCTCAGGCAAAACCGCCACCGTTGCAGCCGATGTGTGGATTCTGCCCTGTGTCTCCGTCTCGGGAACACGCTGAACTCTGTGAACGCCGCTCTCGAATTTGAGGCGAGAGTAAGCGCCCTGACCGTCTATTGTGAAGCTGATTTCCTTGAAGCCGCCCAATTCCGTTTCGTTTGCACCGACAACCTCGATGCTCCAGCCGTGCTTCTCTGCATAATAAGAGTACATTCTGAAAAGTACCGCCGCAAAAAGTGCCGCCTCTTCTCCTCCCGTACCGCCTCGAATTTCGACAATAACGTTTTTGTCGTCATTGGGGTCTTTGGGAAGAAGCAAAATCTTTAGCTCTTCTTCTGTTTCCTCTATGGTTTTCTTTGCCTCAGCCATCTCCTCGAGGGCAATTTCTCTCATTTCTTTATCATCAAGAAGCTCTTTTGCCTCAGCTAAGCTTTTCTGTGCGTTTTTGTAGATTCTGTATTTCTCGACAATCGGAGTTATCTCTGCATGCTCCTTCATAAGCTTGGTATAAAGCTCTCGGTCGGCTGCAGTTGACGGGTCATAAAGCTTGAGGTTCAATTCCTCATATCGGTTTTCAAAAACCTGTAAATTCTCCAACATTTCTCTTTATC
>CAVKLS010000134.1:0-1079 GCA_963657025.1 bacterium
TTTTACGATTGGTGCGATATAGCTTCAATTTACGGTGCGCCGAGCGGATGCCTTTGGGGCGGCGGAAGAATAAGCGAGAGCGACTGCGACCATCGAAAAGCGGTTGAGCTTGTGAACGGCTGCGGAATATCCGCTAGACTCACATTCAGTAACTCCTTGCTGAATACAAAGCACTTAAATGACAGAAAATGCAACAGGCTTTGTGGGCTTTTGGCAGAAAGTAAGAGCGTGCAAAACGGCGTGATAGTTCATTCTGATATGCTTCTTGATTTTCTTAAAGAGAAATATCCCGAGCTTTACTTTGTTTCGTCGACGACAAAGGTTATAACGGATTTTGATGAATTTCAAAAGGAGCTTGAAAGAGAAGATTTCAAATATGTTGTTCCAGATTTCAGGCTGAACAAGTCCTTTGATAAGCTTAAATTACTTTCTGCAGAGGAAAAAGCAAAGGTAGAATTTCTTTGCAACGAGTGCTGTTATGTCGGGTGCGTCGACCGAAAGAAATGCTACGAGACGGTAAGCAGAAAAAGTCTCGGAGAGGATGTCGAGCATATTTGCAGGGCTCCCGATTCTAAGGGCGGCTACCGCTTTTCAAAGTCGATGGAAAATCCTATGTTTATCGGTGTTGACGATATAACAAAGACATATTTGCCCATGGGTTTCGAGAATTTCAAGATAGAGGGAAGAGGCTTGGGCAGTGCGCTTATCCTTGAGTTTATTCTGCACTACATGACAAAGCCGAAATACCGAATTCACGTGCGTGAAGAGATGTATCTTGACAATATGCTTGATTTATTCTAACAAAAAATCCCGCTCCAAAACGGAACGGGATTTTTCTGATTTCGATGAATTATTTTCTCTTTTTGAACACAATATCATAGCCGAGGGCATTGGTGATTTTGAGCAAGGTCTCGAGGCTTGGCGTGCCTGTCTTGCTCTCAATTCTCGCTAACTGCGGCTGTGTCAGATGTGTTTGTTCTGCTAATTGTTTCTGTGTGAAACCTTCTTTTTTTCTCAGATCTCTCAGACGATCGATAAGCTCGATACACATTTCATTCATGGACTCTCTCTCCCTTCGT
>CAVKLS010000134.1:1089-5169 GCA_963657025.1 bacterium
TTTGACTCGAATTTTGCGTTCTTAATCAAAAAAGTAAATGTGTTCTGACTATTACATAAGCCGAAAATATATGGTAAAATATCAACTGAATTAATTTGTGACGGAGGATCATATGAAAACAGTGTGGATAACGGACGGTACGGGAAATCCGTTTTATGCAAGAAAAAAGGTTGAAATAAAAGAAGAAATCGAAAAGGCTCACGCAGAAGTCTGCGGCTTGGGTCAGTTTAATTTCTATATCAACGGAAAAAAGGTGAGCGACCATGTGCTTGACCCGGGCTGGACTGATTACAACAAGCTTGTTCAGTATGTCGAATTTGACGTCAGCGATTATTTGACCGTCGGGGAGAACGTTCTTGCGGCTGAAGTCGGCAACGGTTGGTATAAGAAGCAGGACGAGGGGTACACTTTCCATTTTCCCGAATTTATGCCGCCCAATCCGAATCCCTATAAGCCGTACGGTGATTATCTCGTGCTTTCGGTTAGCTTGAAAATCACTTACAAAAACGGTGAGGAAGAGGAAATTACAAGCGGCGAAAATTGGAAAACCAAAAATCACCGTGTTGTTATGTCAAATGTTTACGGCTCGGAGATTATCGATAACCGCCTGAAAGCGGACAACTGGAACAAGCTTGATTTTGACGAAAACGGCTGGGAAAATGCTGTCCTCGCAGATGAAGCAAACACTCCCAAGGGTGAGCTTACAGCGCAGACTCAGCCGCCGATAAAAATAATCAGGACATACGAGGGGAAATATCTTCATGAGGTGAACGGCAGAAAGATATATGACCTCGGACAAAATACATCAGCGTTGTTGTCTGTTAAATTAAAAGGCGAAAACGGCGCAGTGGTTAAAATCTATCCCGCAGAAAAGCTTGACTCAAACGGTGACGCAGACCAAATGGCTAAGAACTGGCTTCCGATAGATTCTTGTGTGACCTGTGTTCTCAGAGGTGACGGAGATTTTGAGAGCTTTGAAACGACCTTTACGTACGTAGCCTGTCGATATCTTGCCGTGGAGGGTGATGCCGAAATCGGTGAGATTAAGGCACATGCAATAACGAGTGCGTGGAAAACGGACGGAACATTTGAATGCGACGATGAACGCTACAACCAAATCTATAATATGATAGAGCGCACTGCCGAGGCAAATATGCTCAGCGTTCACACGGATTGTCCGACTATCGAGCGTTTCGCCTGGCAAGAGCCGAATCACCTTATGGCACCGTCGATATTTTTTATGAAAGACGGCAAGAAGCTGTGGGAGAAATTCTTCCTCGACCTTCGTGTAGCTCAGCATGACGAAAATGATTTCTTCTTCGATATGGGCGGCGGAAAATTCTATCCCGGTGACGGCTTGGTTCCGTCTCAGGCTCCCTGTTACATTCCGAATGTACTCCCCGTGCCCGGAATGGGAAGCTTCTATGATATTATCCCGTGGGGAAGCACCTGTATTTTAGGCGTTTGGTGGCATTATGAGTTTTACGGTGACAAAAAGGTTCTCTCTGATAACTATGAAATGGGAAAGAGATACCTTTCGCACTTGAAAACAAAGATAAATGAAAACGGCTTTATCAATCACGGCTTGGGTGACTGGGGAAATCCCGACGGTCAGCTTGCAAAGGAGAATGTGGAGACAGCTTTCCTTTATGCCGATGCGATTACCCTTTCGAAAATCGCTTCAATTCTCGGAAAAGAAGAGGACGGGAAAGTATTCTCTGAGTTTGCAAAGTCGGTGAAGGAGAATTACAACGAAAAGCTTCTTTGCAAAAATCCCGTAAACGGAAAGTGGTGCTATCGTGTGTGGGGTGACGAGTTCTTAACTACTCAAGCCTCCGAGGCTTTGCCGCTGTTCTGGGGTATGGTTCCGCCTGAAAAGGTAAACGATGTCGTAAGCGAATTCAAAAACACGCTCACGGAGAAGAACTGCTTTGCAAGCGGAGAAATCGGACTGCCGTATATCATTCAGACTGCCGCAGAATACGGCATGAATGATTTAATCAGCGAATTCATAACCAAGAAGGAGCACCCAAGCTATTACGCTTTTGTTCTTGACGGAGAGACCACACTGGGAGAATACTGGGAGAACAATCCCCGCAGTCATTGTCACGATATGATGGGACACATAATCGAGTGGTATTATAACGGTATTGCCGGAATCAAGATACTTGAGGCGGGCTTTAGGAAAATAAGCATAAAGCCGTATATGCCAAAGAGCATGAATGAATTCAGCTGCCGCTACAATTCCGTAAGAGGAGCTATTGAAGTGCATGCAAAGCGAAACGGCGAGAAGATTGATGTTGAGGTTTCTGTTCCTGACGCAATAGAATACAGCGTGGAAATCTGATTGCTCAAACAAAATATAAAAATAACCGCTTGAGGCAAGAGTCCTTCGCTGTGTGTGGCGAAGGACTTTTTTACACTCTGCGTATTTCACAAAATCAATGAGCTGAAATAAAAAGGGCTGCGATACAAAGCATATCGCAACCCTTGAATTATTCAGTTAATCAGAAATCAACCTCTGTGTCATAGTAGCAGCACTTGAGGAGCTTTTCCATCTCTTCAACGCTTGGCTGACGCGGGTTAGAACCTGTGCAAGCATCTGCAATAGCATTGACAGCGATGTCGTGAAGTCTCTCGAGGAATACTTCTTCAGGAACAAAGCCCTGCTCTGTCGGATAAGAATCCGGGCCGTAGTTCTTGATGCAATGAGGAATGTTGAGCTCATCGTTCATATTGCGCAGATAAGCGATAAGAGCTGCAACCTTCTCATCGTCGGAAGCGTCCTTGTCACAAATCTCCATGTAATCAACGATAACGCCGTATCTCTTCTTTGCTGTCTCGTCCTTAGCGTTGAATGCGATAACCTTAGGAAGATACATAGCGTTTGCGGCACCGTGAATGATGTGTGCGCCGTAATCTGCAAAGACTGCACCTGTCTTGTGAGCCATCGAGTGAACGATACCGAGAAGTGCGTTTGAGAATGCCATACCTGCGAGGCACTGTGCATCGTGCATTCTGTCTCTTGCGTCCATATCGCCGTTGTAGGAAGGAATGAGATCCTTCATAATCATCTCGATTGCGTGGATAGCAAGCGGGTCGGAATAGTTGCTGTTAGCTGTGGAAACGTAAGCCTCGATAGCATGAGTCATAGCGTCCATACCTGTGTGAGCGACAAGCTTCTTAGGCATTGTCTCTGCAAGTTCAGGGTCAACGATAGCAACATCAGGTGTAATCTCAAAGTCAGCGATAGGATACTTGATACCCTTTTCGTAGTCTGTGATGATAGAGAAAGCTGTGACCTCTGTTGCAGTACCGGATGTTGAAGAAACTGCGCAGAAGTGAGCCTTCTGTCTTAACTTCGGAAGTCCGAAGACCTTGCACATATCCTCGAATGTGCACTCAGGATACTCATACTTAATCCACATTGCCTTAGCGGCATCGATAGGTGAGCCGCCGCCCATTGCGACAATCCAGTCAGGCTCGAACTCGAGCATCTTTGCGGCACCCTCCATAACGGTCGTGACAGAAGGATCGGACTCGATGCCTTCGATGAGCATAACCTCCATACCTGCTTCCTTGAGGTATCCGACTGCTCTGTCGAGGAAGCCGAATCTCTTCATTGAGCCGCCGCCGACGCATACAACTGCTTTTTTACCTTCAAGGTTCTTTAAATTTTCAAGAGCACCCTTTCCGTGATAAAGATCTCTTGGTAATGTAAAACGTGCCATAATAAATTCCTCCCTAAGCCAACACTTCTTTTGTGTTTAAGCTTCTATTCGTTAAAACTTTAACACCCTTTCCGTGCTTTGTCAATAGTCTACAAAAAACAATAATTTATACCGATAAAAAAGCAATGTTTCGACAAATTTATATTAAAAAACGAGGAATAAATTACAACATTGGCATTGATAAGCCTATAAGCAATTCGTTATTTCTATCAGTGCTGAATTGTTTATTTTACTGTGCCGCAATACATTGAACCGAACAGAAAGCAGGAATTTTGGAAGCGGCGATTTTGAACGCCTGAGATTCACAAAAGCTTGAAATTTACTTTATAGTGGTATAGTATTGAAGTGC
>CAVKLS010000135.1:0-5162 GCA_963657025.1 bacterium
GCCCACGCCCGTTCGCTTTTTGAAAAAAGCGAAGCAAAAACTTTTGTGTTTATTCCGTTTCGTCTTTACTCCAATCAGACAAGCATCAAAAGTGTGCCGCCGACTATTCCGACTAATCCGACTGCTGATTTTGCGGTCAATTTCTCTTTGAACACCACAAACGAGAACAGCACCGTCACTAGAATGCTAAGCTTATCTATCGGTACAACTACACTTGCGGGGCCGTCCTGAAGTGCTTTGTAATAGCAAAGCCAACTGCCGCCCGTTGCCAACCCCGAAAGACATATAAATCCAAGCTCACTTTTTGGCGTTTTCTTTACCTCGCCCGATTTGCCCGTCACAAAGACCATGACCCACGACATGAGGAGCACAACCGCTGTTCGGATTGCTGTTCCGAGATTTGATTCAACGCCCGTTATTCCCACCTTTCCGAGTATTGCCGTAAGGCTTGCAAACACCGCAGAGCCGAGTGCAAACCAGAACCATGCAAAGCTTTTTCCGCCGGACTTATCAGCCGTACTTTCCTTTTTCTCAATCATGAGAAATGTTCCGACCGCAATGAGCACCACGCCTATTCCCTTCGTGAGCGACACTCCCTCCCGAAGGAAAATCGCCGCAAGAACTATAGTCATAACGGTGCTTGATTTATCTATCGGGACGACTTTGTTTATATCCCCAAGCTGAAGCGCTTTGAAATAGCAAAGCCAGCTTGCTCCCGTTGCAAGTCCCGAGAGTATCAGGAACAAAAGAGTCTTTGCGCTTATCTCTCCTATTGTCCCCTGTGAGCCGACCACAAAGACCATAAGCCATGAAAAGATAAGAACGATTATCGTGCGGATTGCCGTTGCGACTGTTGAGTCTGTTTGTCTTATGCCGCATTTGGCAAGCACTGCTGTCAAGCCTGCGAATATCGCAGAGCCAAAAGCAAATACTATCCACATAAGCTTTCCCCCATTCACACATAAATTTACCCCTTAATTGTATCCCTATGATTTTCTGTTGTAAAGCTTTGCTAAGTTAAATCTAAGTTAAATATCAAACGTCTGTCAAAATCACTCGAGATAATCGGCGCAAACCCAGCCGCCTACGGGGGAACTTATCTTTACCCAGTTTTTATATTTGTGCTTTCCACTTACTCTCGTGCCCTTGCTGAGCGCTCGCTTAATTTCCGATGCCATACTTGGTGCTAAGCGGACATTCAGACCTATGTCGGCAGTCACCGTGAAGCTTTCGTCAATGCTTCTGATTTCCGAGCAATAACTAACAGCCGCATAGCAGTTTTTGAATTTCTTTGGATAGCTCAGCTTTCCCCAGACAAGAGAGCCGTCGTTTTTAGTTTCGCTTATTCTTATGATGTCTCCGAATTTGAGCACATCCTTAACGGGCGAATTTTCGCTAGGTTTCTTTCTCACATTCAGTCCTATATCAGCCGTTACCACTAAGGTTTTTTCTTCGCCTTTCTCCTCCTCACTGCCGTTTTTCTGAGTGTTATTTTGCTTATTTTCATCAATCAAATCAAAGAGTTCATTCTCGGCAAGATTGCAATCGCACGCATACGGAATTCCCTCAAGCTCGGCATGGTTCGTAAACTGCCACATTAGCGCATTGCCGCCGTAATCAAACGAGTCATTCCACTGGGCAATCCATTTTCCGATTCCGTCAAGTCTCGAATCGTCAAAACGATTGTTTATCCAGCTTAATGATGTGTAAATCCCCGCAAAATATCCGCTATTCTTAATTTCCTTGCAAAACGCAAGCGCAATATCTGTCAAAGCATTTTGGTTGCTCGGCAGGGCGTCATCCTCAAGATCGTACCACACACCAAGGCTTACATTCTTTCCGCCAATAAGAGAAAGAGCGTGCCTTGCCTCATCCTCCGCCGCCTCTGTGCTTTTCGCATACGAATACAAATAAACACCGTAAGGAATGCCGCACCTCTCGCATTCGCTCGCGTAATACGAAAATTTTGTATCCTCCTGATTCAGATAGTTGCCCCCGTAACCGCACCTTAAAATCACGAAATCTGCATTTGCTTTAAGCCTGTCAAAATTAACGTTACCGTTAAATTCGGATAAATCGGGGCCTCTGAGTTTTTTCATAAAATCATCCTTTCATTTATGATATTTCACCCATACCCCATTTGATTAAAGAATTTCCCTCTAAACGGAAACAATTATAAAAAAAGAGATGCTTCACGTGAAACATCTCGAATTTTATGACTATTAAGCTGTTTTTCTCTGCTTTTCGCTAAATGCTCTTTTTCTGCACGGAATGACAAATAAAGCCGCAAGAATAAATATCAATATTCCGTTCAGTCTGTACACCGTTTGAATTCCCATTGCCTCGGCTAAAAATCCGCCCGTCAGACATCCGATAACCTTTGGTATTCCGAAAGTTATTATGCTAAGTGCGCCCTGTGCGCTTGCTTTCAGCTTATCCTCAATTATCTCGTTCAAATAAATCGCAGGAAAAAGCTCGAAGCAAATCATAACCGTCACGCCCGGTAATCCTATCAAAATGAAATCTACCGCAGTTTTTGCTCCCGAATAAGCAAGCCACCTTGCGCCCGTAACAGCAAACGCAATCAGAAGCCACCACCATATCGCAAGCTTTTTATATATCCTCTGTGCAAAGAAGCAAGCGGGAATTTCAAGTGCGATGGAACACACGGTTATTATTCCCGTTGCACTGTTGCTCATTCCAAGGTCTCCCTGAAGTTTTCCGAGGAAGCTGTCGTTGAACTGCTGAGTTATCTCAACTAAAAATATCATGAGGAAAAGCATCACAACACGTTTATCCTTGAATAACTCAAAATAGGAGACGCTCTCTCCCTCGTGCTGATGACCTTCAACCTTTGGCATAAACAAATTGAGAAAGCCTGCCGTGAATATCACCGCACCCATAAGGAACATAAGATTTCTTAAATTACCCGACAGAATTATTCCGCAGGAAAGTGCGCCGAGCTGATAACCGACTGTTCCTATCATGCGTATTATTCCGAAATCACAAAACAAACCGAAGTCGTTTTTCGTCGTGTACTCAAGCGAAATTGCGTTCATTCCGGGCATATTGTTTATGTTAAGCGTGTTTATTATCGTGAAGCCGATAAGCACGGGAACAAATTTTGTAGTCAAGCCTGTCAAAAAGTACATTGCCGCCGACACAAACATCAGTATCGACAAAACAGTTTTCTTGTATTTTGCCCTGTCGGTGAGCGAACCGAAAAACGGCTGACAAATACTTGAAAAGCCTGCCGCACAAGCAAATATGATTCCGATTTGACTGTCGCTTATTCCGATTTCTCCGAAATACTTTGACATAAACGAATTATATCCGTTGTGCATGAAATAAAAGATATAGGTTATATAAATCAACAGCAGACCTTTATCAAAAACTATTTTATTCTTTGCTTTTTCCAATAAATCGCCCCCTAATTTAAAATGCGATTTATTTTAACTCTTGTAATAATTAAAGTCAATGTAAATATTCGACTTTTAATTCATATTTTTGCGCCAAAAAGGCTCGAAATTTTTCGAGCCTTTCACTTTTTATATTGCTTTCATCAGTGCGAAGAGCGATTGCCTGAGCTCGACCTCACATGTACTTATCAAGGAACGCAGAAACCTTTTCCCAGCACTTATCTGGCTGTAAATCAAAGGACTGAGCGTGAGTTGCCTCTTCGATTATCAAAATCTCCTTTGGTGCTGTGCAAGCCTCATAATTCTTTCTGCCCATTTCTGTCGGCACAAAGGTATCCTTTCCACCGTGAATAAAGAAAACAGGTCGCTTGTTCGTCCTAAGAACATCAAGAGTGGAGCATCCGTCTATGTCGAAATCGGCAATTGCCTTGCAATAAAATTTCTGAGTGTACATAAACGGAAAATCAGGCAAATGATAATCTCTGTGCAGAACGCTTCTGAATTCGTCCGACGGCGAGGTATAACCGCAATCGGATATACAGCATTTCACCTGATTCGGAAGGTCAAGCCCCAGAGCCATTGTGACTGTCGCACATCCCATAGACACACCAGAGAGAACGATTTTCACATCATCTCCGAGCCTTTTGATTATCTCCTTTGACCAGAGCAGACAGTCGTATCTTTCCTTGATACCGAAAGTTATGTACTTTCCCTCACTGTTTCCGTGAGCACGCTGATGCGGCAAAAGAACGGAATAACCCGCCTCGTGGAAATACTTGAACGATACGGCAAAATCATTGTTGTAAAAGCTGTGGTAGCCGTGAGTCATCAAAACTACCTTTTTGCTTATTTTATCGTTTTCATCATAAGCAGGCACAAAGCGTCCCCAAAGCTTAAGACCGTCGTCGGATTTTATCGTCCACTCCTCATACGGGCAAGTCTCTATGTACTCTCTTCCCTTTTGGAGTATCGGCTCTATCTTCACCCACGGATCATTGGGGTTGTCCATCTTCTGCGGCTTCGGCTCCACTCTCTTGATTGAGTAAGAAAAAAAACCGTAGCCGGCTGCAAAGATAAGCACTGCTATCACCAATATCACAATTAAAATTATTGTTATCGGACTCATTAAATCTCACACCTTCTAATCTTGTTTCCTATTGCTCTCAATATTCGTAGTCAATGGAAATTCCGCTTTCACGAACAGAATGAACATAAGGCTTAATCTGTGTGCAGTGGAACTCATCGTTTGCGTAAACTGTCAAATCCTCCTTAGAAGCAAGAGTTACCTCAAGGATTACATCATAGGATCTCTTTGATCTGAGAAAATCGGGATATGCAACAACATCGATGACACAGGGAACATTGCCCTTCATAGTCATAAATTTATCGCAAAGAGCCTGACAATTCTCCGGGGTAGGATCTTTAAGCTTGTTGAACAGAACATGTTTAACCATATCATTTCTCCTTAATTGTAGATTATTTAACTATATTTTACTCTAACGCAAACGATTTATCAATCTGTTTTTATGAATACAATTATTATGTTTAAATACTTAATGTTTCACGTGAAACACAGAAGTTTTGCCACGCTTTTTTCAAAAAGCGTGCGGGTGTGGGCAGAGCCCACAGGAGAGAAGCGAAGCAGAAGAGCAATATAGAAAAACAGAGCGAAGCGAAAAAAAGAAGAAAGGCTGTCAAAGGCAACCGAAAATGCGAAGCATTTTCAGAACGCAAAGCGTTCGT
>CAVKLS010000136.1:0-5108 GCA_963657025.1 bacterium
GTCAGTCGGTGAGATGTTCAAATCGCTTTTCTCGAACGATCAGGCGATGATAGTTGTTGTAAGCATCATTCTTTTCAATGCTTCGCTTTACATCACAACTCAGCTTGCACTTTACTTCTTTAAGTACGACATAGGAAACTCAGACCTTTATTCCGTATTCGGTGTTATCGGCGGAATAGGTCAGGTTCTCTCTATGGTAAGCCTGCCGATTCTCAGAAAGAAATGGTCGAGCAAGTCGATTTTAAGCGGTGCTATTTGCATAACTATTTTCGGCTACATCTTCCTGTTCTTGCTCGGAACATTCTCAATCACGAATGTTGCACTTCTCAGCCTCAGTGCATTCATCATTTACATCGGATTCGGACTTGCAACGGTTCTTACGACAATATTCCTTGCCGATACAGTAGACTACGGCGAGTGGAAGAACGGAAAGAGAAACGAGAGCGTTATTTTCTCAATGCAGACCTTTGTTGTTAAGCTTGCCAGTGCGTTCTCTGTGCTTATTGCGGGCGTTGGCATTGATATAATCGGACTTGATACCGAGGCGGCTGTTCAGTCACCGTCGACTATTCTGGGACTTCGTATAATTATGATAGTCATTCCGATTTTCGGCTTCTTTGCGGCACTTCTTTTCTTCAGAAAGAGATATAAGCTTACTGAGGAGAAGAATGCGGAGATTGCGGCGGAGCTTGCCAAGAGAAACGGCGACAAGTAATCAACAAGATAAACAAGAAAGCTCGGACTGTCTTTGATGACAATCCGAGCTTTTTAAGTTTAAACTTAGATTATTTGGTATCGATTGATTTTCTGAAAACGACAAATCTGTCATAGAGATATTCTGTCGTGAAATTTAGCAGCATATTTATCACCGTAACGAGATAGGAATTCCAGAGAAGAGTTTCTGCAAGATAATTTCCGCCTATTGTGGTGAGCGGAGTGAAAACGCAGTAATATGCGGCAACCTTTAGCATGGCAACGGGTACGTTGCTTGCCGAATGGAAGGTGAAGTTGCGGTTCAGGGTGAAATTCCAGAGTATCGAGAGGATGAGCGCCGCAAGGTAACGAAACCAATATCCGAGAGAGGTAAACTGAGTCAGAAGCGTGAAAACTACTATCTCGATTACCCCTGCACTTACGGAAAAAAGCGTGAACTTTATCGTTCGCATAAGCTCCGAGTGCTTTTTAGAGCCTGTTTTCATGGAAATTAGCTGTCCTTTCTGTAAAGCTTTGGGTGAAACATCGGAACGGCTTTTCTAAGCTCGCCAAGCAGTGCTTCGTATTCGTTTTTCAGAAATTCATAGGAGTCGACATCGAGCTTTGTTTCCGAACACACAATCTCAAATTCGGCTTCGCAGTAATACTGGAAATATCCCGTTTCTCTGAAGCCGTTTCTGAGATAAAAATTTTTCCTGTGAATTCGCTGTTCGTTATTTGGAGCGGATTCGTCTATGGATTCAAAGTCGAGTACGATTTGATAATCCTTGTATCGGTCGAAAATCAGGCTCAGTGCCTTTGTGCCCAATCCCTGAGAACGAAGGTCTTCTCTTATCGCAAAAAACCAGGCGTAGGCGCAGATTCCTTTTTTCATGGCAACGAAAAAGCCAAGAAGCTCGTTTTTGTCGAAAAATCCGAGTATATCCACGTCAAGTCCCATTGCTTGAAGATTGAAAAATCTTTCAAGCGGACAACGCTCGTTTTTAGGAAATGCCTCATTGTTTATTGCGGTGAAGGCGTTTTTGATTTCGTCGGGTGAATTTTGGGTAATGCTGTCAATCCTTGTGATTTGTGTGGTTTTTGAATTCATATATCAGCAGCTCTTTTTGCCTGCCAGGTGATCCTCAATCGAGCATGCGGGAGCGTCGTCTGTCATCGGTCTTGACTTGAGACCTGCGTCCTCAGCTGTGAGAGAAACTGTTCCGTCCTCAAAGAGGAAGCATGGAATGCCCGCATAGCCCTTTTCCTTTGCTTCATCGAAAACAGGGCTGTTGTCTCTGAGCTTTAAGAACTCCTTAAGCTTCAGAACATGAGAGCCGATATCAACATATTCATATTTATCCTCTTTGCCCTCAATCTGGCTGTAAAGGTAGGAGCAGTCGGGGCAGCTTGGCATACCGTAAATTTTAATCATAATAATCGTTCCTTTCTGTTATCTGATTTGACCGTTTCCGTGAATGATATATTTATAGGAAACGATTTGCTCAAGACCCATGGGGCCTCGTGCGTGCAGTTTTTGTGTGGAAATACCGATTTCAGCTCCGAGTCCCATCTCGCCGCCGTCCGTGAAACGGGTGGAGGCATTGACATAGACGCAGGCGGAATCAATATTTTTGGTGAAGTAATCGGCGCTTGCAAGGCTCTTTGTGATTATTGCCTCGCTGTGCTTTGTGGAGTAACGCTCGATATGGTCGACGGCTTCTTCGATAGAATCTACGATTTTCACCGACATGATATAGTCGTTATATTCCGTTGACCAGTCCTCTTGTGTTGCCGTTTTGGCAGTGCTTCCGAGTAATTCGCAAGTGCGCTCATCTCCTCGGATTTCCACATTCTTTTCGAGAAGCTTTTCTGCGATAACGGGAAGAGCTTTTTCGTAGATATCCTTGTGAATGATAAGCTTCTCTGCGGCATTGCAGACAGACGGACGGGATGTTTTTGCGTTGAACACTATATTCCTTGCCATATCGATATCGGCATCGGCATCAACGTAAATATGACAGTTGCCGGCACCTGTTTCGATAACGGGTACTTTTGAATTTTCAACAACGGAACGGATGAGCCCCTTTCCGCCTCTCGGAATGAGGACATCAAGATAGCCCTTGAGGTGCATCATTTCGGTTGCAGATTCTCTTGAGGTGTTTTGCACAAGCTGAATACTGTTCTCGTCAAGTCCGACAGAAGAAACTGCCTTTCTCAGTATGTTTACGATAGCGTTGTTCGAGTTGAAGGCTTCCTTTCCGCCTCGCAGAATACAAGCTGAGCCGGCTTTCAGACAAAGTGCGGCGGCGTCACTTGTGACATTCGGTCTTGCCTCGAATATAATTCCGATAACGCCGAGCGGAACGGTGACTTTTTCGTATTTAAGACCGTTGGGGAGAGTTTTTCCGTCAAGAATTTTTCCGAGCGGATCGCTTGACGCGACAACCGCATAAATTCCTGACGCCATACCTGATATTCTCTGTTCTGTGAGCGTGAGACGGTCTATCATGGCAGTGCTCATGCCGTTTTTCTTTGCTAAAGAAATGTCTTCGGCATTAGCCTTTAAAATTTCCTCTTTGTTGAACAAAAGAGCTTCGCTCATTGCGGCAAGGGCATCATTTCGTTTGGAGCTTAATTCGTTTAGCTTCTTTGCGGCTTTCTTTGCACGCTTTCCCATAGCGAGCATTTCTTCGCTTATATTATATGTTGAGGCTGTGAGGTTGGTGAGATTATCACTCATATTATTCTCCGTTCTGCTTCGGGCATTTCCACGGCACTGCGAAAATTGTGCCTATGTCCTTTCCCTCGAGCAAGTCATATAGATTTTCTGATTTGTCGCTTGAAATAATTGCGGTTACAACGCCTGCGGCGGTTGAAATTTTCGCGGCGCTCACCTTTGTAGCCATTCCGCCCGTTCCGAGTGAGGTTCCGGAGCCGCCCGCTAAGGCTTCGATTTCGGGAGTTATCTCTCTTATATAAGGTATTCTCATGGCATTCGGGTTGGTTTTTGGATTTCCGTCATACATTCCGTCGATATCCGTGAGTATGATGAGTGCGTCTGCACCGACCAACTCTGCGACAATTGCCGAAAGAGTATCGTTATCGCCGATTTTGACGCCTTCAAGCTCATCGGTTGCAACGGTGTCGTTCTCGTTAACGATCGGAATAATATCCATTTGCAGCAATTCCGAGAAGGTGTTTGATGCGTTGTGTCTTCTTATCGGGTTGGAGGTGTCGTCCTTTGTGAGGAGAACCTGAGCCACTTTGCGGTCATATTCACCGAAAAGCTTATCATACATAAACATAAGCTCGCACTGACCGATTGCGGCGAGTGCCTGCTTTTTTGCGTTGTCGTGAGGTCGCTCTTTTAGGTCAAGCTTGCCCATTCCGACGCCGATTGCGCCTGATGAGACGAGTATTATTTTTTTGCCTGAATTCTGAAGGTCGCTTATTGTCTTGCAAAGCGAAGCCATTCCTCTTAAATTAAGCTTGCCGTTTGGGTAGGTGAGCGTTGAGGTGCCTACCTTTATAACTATAGTATTTGCGTGCGTAATGTCCATAAAAAAGTTCCTTTACTTTAATTAGCTAAAGCATTTAAAAGAATTTTACCACAAATACAATAAAATGCAATACGGAAAGCTTGAATATTCATTAAGAGCTTAGTATTATTAAGTGAATTACCAAAATATATTTAAGGAGAACGGAAATGAAACCACGGGAATTAACCGATTTTATGAAGACACTTCAGATATTGAAGGACTCGCCGAGGCACTGCTGGCTTAAGTCGGGCAGACAGGAAAGTGTGGCGGAGCATTCGTGGCGCCTTGCCGTTATGGCTATGCTTGTCGGTGAGGAGATAGATGGAATTGATACGGACAAGCTCATAAAAATATGCCTTATTCATGATTTGGGGGAGGCTATAACCGGTGATATACCGACTTTCAATAAGACAAAGGCAGATGAAATCACGGAAAGAGAAAAGATAAACGGCTTATTCGGTAGCTTGCCCGAGAATACGGGCAGAAAGCTGAGAGAACTGTTTGACGAGTTTGAGGATCAGAGCACCGGAGAGGGCAGGCTTGCAAAGGCACTTGATAAAATAGAGGCGCTCGATCAGCATAATTTATCGGATATATCCACATGGCTTCCGCTTGAATATGATTTACAGCTGAGCTATGGCGAAAAGGAATGTAACGCTTTCGAATACACCAGAGAATTAAGATCCATAGTTAACGAACAATCCTTAGATAAAATTAACAAAGCAAAGGATTCTGATTTGTAGGAACATACTAAAATTGTGTCTTATTATATTTGCAACACAATAGGTTGTGGTTTGTAGAATAAGTACAAAAAGAAGAGAAAAACTTGTTGACTTTGACTGCTCGATTTGATATTATAGCAAGGCACTCGGG
>CAVKLS010000137.1:0-5091 GCA_963657025.1 bacterium
ACGGAAATACATATACCTTTGAGGATAACTACAAGAATAACATTTGCGGCGACGGTGTGTGGATGGTTCTCCAGAAAAGCGATACAGTATTGGTTTTGGGAACAAGTAAGTCGAACATAAGCGGCGGCGGAGCAAGCAGCTCTTGGTAAATCACAATAATTTCTATTGAAAAAATCGCAAAAATAACAGATAATGAATATACAAAATAAAGGAATGATTTATGTGAGGTAGAAACTTGAAAAACACATTATACGAACAGATTAAAATAAATGAAATGGACGGCTTTCGCATCGGTAATTCTCAGAATTATGTGGCAAAGACGGGTGTGACGGTCATCATATTTGATAAGAAAGCAACGGTCGGAGTTGATATAAGCGGCGGCGGTCCTGCATCGAGAGAAACTCATCTGTGCGATCCCACAACTGCCGACAATCCGATTAATGCCATCGTTCTTTCGGGTGGCTCGGCATTCGGTCTTGCGGCGGCAGACGGAGTTATGCAGTATCTCGAGGAGCACGGAATGGGCTACGATACGGGATATGCGAGAGTTCCGCTTGTGTGTACCTCTTGTATTTACGATTTGAATTACGGCTACTCAAAGACAAGACCCGACAGCAAAATGGGTTACATGGCTTGTAAGGACGCCGAAAAAAACAATCCGAAATCAGGCGACGAGGGAGCGGGAACAGGTGCTACGGTCGGAAAAATTCTCGGTATGGAGAGAGCTTCAAACTCGGGACTCGGCATTTTTGCCGTGAGACTCGGCGAGCTTGAGGTAGCGGCGATTGTAGCTGTAAACGCTCTCGGCGATATCTTCGACCCGTCAAGCGGAAAGCAGATAGCGGGCTTGCGCTCCGAGGACAAAAACGGCTTTAGCGAGACGAAAAACGAGCTTTATAAAATTGCCAAAAGAACGGATTTGTTCAGCGGCAACACGACTATCGGCGCCGTAATTACGAACGGCAATTTCTCCAAGGCTGAGATGAACAAAATTGCATCGATGACACGAAACGCTTACGCAAGGTGTATAAATCCTGTCGGAACGCTTGCTGACGGAGACACAATCTATGCGGCTAGTGTCGGAGGGGTGGACGCCGATATCAATGTTGCGGGAACTCTTGCCGCCGAGGTAATGGAAAGGGCAATTGTTGACGCTATTGATTCATCAAAGGTTTGGCACTGATTTTTCAAATATGCAAAAGGACAGCTTTGTGGCTGTCCTTTTTTTGTCCGTCTGTCTCATGTATAATCAAATCAAACAAAAACACTTATTACCAATCAAAAATCAGAGGAGAGAATAAAATGAAAAAGTTGTTCGGAAAATTAAATATGAGCTGGCTGACAGTATTGCTGTTTGCCATAGCAACAGGTGTTTACTCGGGAATTGTGATGCTTATCCCCGCACTCAAGGATACATCGTTCAGAGACATAGGAATATCCTACGAATGGTGGGTTATCTTTGCCGTTATCGTTGTGGTCAACTGTGAAAAATGGTGGGACGCCATGCTCAAGTGCTTCGTGTTTTTCTTAATCAGTCAGCCGATTTGCTACCTCGTTCAGATTCCGTTCAGCACGGAAATGACCCTGCAGATGGCTTGGACTTATTACTTTGGCTTCTGGTTTAAGATGACGCTTCTCACACTCCCCGGCGGCTTAATCGCTCACTTCTGCAAAAAGCAGAACCTCATCGGTGCGATAATTCTGGGACTCGGAAACACCATTCAGGCATTTATGGCGGTCTCTTATTCAAAGCAGGCATTTGTAACAAGCTTTCCGCATCATCTTCTCACATTTATCGTATGCGTAGTTTCAATTTTCACGATGACTTTTGCAATCCAGTCAGAGAAAAAGAACAGAATTATTTCCATTGTGATTCCTGTTGTGCTCGTAGCGGCTTTGGTAGGAATTTGCATGGCAATGGGAAGAAATATTTTCGCCTGATACAACAAAATTAACTGAATCAAAAAACGGCTTGTCGGAATACAAGCCGTTTTTTCGTTAACCGTGCTTTTCTTCAAGCGCCTTTCGCTTGCTTCGTCTTATGCGGTTGATATGCCTTTCAAAGTCGCCGCCGTCGATAAGCTCCGCTAGAACATATTGCTCAAAGGTGGGAACGGTGCAAGAATAAAATCCCAGCTTTTCCCGATAAGCTTTCAAAAGCTTTTTCGGAAGCACCATGTAACTGATACGCATGGACGGGGAAAGTGTTTTCGAGAAGGTATTAAGGTAAATTACGTTGTCGTTTTTTGTGAGAACAAAGAGCGTTTCTGTCGGCCCTGTTGCGACCGAAAATTCCGAGCCGTAGTCCGATTCTATGATAAATCTGTCGTTTTTGCTTGCCCAACGGATATACTCGTGACGCTTGTTTGCCGATGCGGTAACGCCTGTCGGATAGCTTCGGTACGGCGTTGTGTGAAGCACGTCCGCGGTGGAATTTGACAGTGCGGCACTGTCGATTCCGTCCTCGCAAAGCGGCAGAAGCTCCGTCCGCACACCCGATGCGTTATAGATTTGCTCAAGCTTGTGGTAGGACGGATATTCAATTGCAAATATTTTGTCCCGTCCGAGCAGACAGGCAATGAGTCCGTAAAGATATTCCGCTCCCGCACCTATGATAATTTGCTCCGTGTCGACATTTATATTTCTGTTTCTGAGCAAGTATTGCTTGATGGCATTTCTAAGCTTAAAAAGTCCTTCATTCGGCGATTTCTCGAATATAACGTCCTGATATTCGCTGAGAACTCTTCTCATGGTCTTGCTGAAAACGGAAACCGAAAAACCGGGGTAGTCTGCCATAATTTCGCTTTTTTCACCGACGGGTGCGGACGGCGTTTTTGTTTCTTTGCTTGCGGCAAATCCGTCAGTCTGTCTGAATATAACTATGTATCCGCTTCTTTCCCTCGCCTCGGCATAGCCCTCCTCGCACAAAAGCCCGTAAGCGTGCTCAACCGTTATAGAGCTGACGCCGATTTCGCTTGCCAAAAAACGCTTTGACGGAAGCTTGTTTCCGTACGAATACGCTCCCGAAACTATGTCTTCTTTCATTTGCTTGTATATCTGCAAATAGACGGGTCGTTTTGTTTTATCGACTGTATATTTCATCTGGCTATATTATTTTCTCTCTTTCTGACTATTTTATATTATCAGATTACATTGTAAACTACAATCACCCCAAAATCAAGGAGGAAAGAAAGATTAAAGAAAGTAAAAGCACAAAGAAAACAACGATTTGGCTGTGTACCACGGCGCTTTTTATGGCACTTAATATTGCGATGAGCTCGTTCGGCGTTCCTGTTCCCGGCGGACACCTTTATCTTTGCGATATAGTTATTTGTACGGCAGCAATTATCTTTGACCCCGTAGCCGCATTCATGGTAGGCGGAGTCGGCTCGTTCCTCGGAGATTTCTTCTTCTATCCCGCACCGATGTTTGTTTCTCTTGTAACTCACGGTTTGCAGGCGGTTGTGATTTCTCTGTTTGCACATAAGTTCAAGAAGGACAAGCCGGAGCTTGCGGCAGGAATCGGAGTTGCGGTCGGAGCCGTGATAATGGTTGTAGGTTATACGCTCGGCAAGACATTTATTTACAGCACCTTCGAGTATGCAATTATGAAATTGCCGTATGAGATTTTACAGGCGGCTGTAGGAGCAATATTCGGAATGGTTCTTTGCTTCAAATGCGGACTCAAAAAGCTATTCAAAATCATTTCCGCAAGAACGGGATTGGTAACAGAATAAAATCAAAAGGTAAAAAGAAAGAAGAGAGTAAAAATGAGTAAAAGTTCAACAAAATCAAGCAAGTCAATTTACAGAATAGCACTTGTCGGCGTATTTGCCGCACTGGTATTCGTATCAAACTATTTGAGCATCACAATTCCCGTAGCAATCGGCGATGTCTCGAGAATTCACCTCGGAAACATCTTCTGCTTGCTTTCAGGTATGGTTCTCGGCCCTGTCGGCGGCGGTCTTGCAGCAGGCATCGGTTCCGGTCTTTATGATCTCACAAGCCCCGTTTACATCACAAGTGCACCGTTCACATTCCTCTTCAAGTTCGTAATGGCTGCTTTGGCAGGTCTCATCGGCAAGAAGATAGGCAAAGGAAAGGTCGGCTTCAATATTCTCGGCGGTATCGCAGGTGAGGCGGCTTACATTGTTCTTTATCTTTCAAAGAGCTTTGTTCAGGGTGTTCTGGAGGGTTCCGCTCCCGCAGCAATGATTCCCACAATCATCACCAAGCTTTCAACATCATCGATAAATGCCGTTATAGCAATAGTTTGTGCGGTTCCGCTTACAGCCGCTGTCACACTTGCACTCAAGAAAAGCCACTTGCTCGATAAGTGATTTTAAGCGAGCTTAATCAGACAACAAGTCAAGACAGATTAGATAGATATACCGAAATCCCCCGTCACATTGAGGTGACGGGGGATTTTTCCTGCAAATATCAAATTGTCAGATTGAAAAATCGTAAGCGTTGTTCTCGCTTTTTTTGTCGAGGATGTCCTGAAGAGTGATTCCCTCAAGGTAATTCTGGACAACCTTCTGAAGTCCCTCCCAAACATAAAGCGTGGTGCATTCATCCTTGCGCTCACAGCAGTTAATGTCAGTCTCAAGGCACGAGACAGGGGCAAGAGATCCCTCCGTGCGCTCAAGAATTTCAAGTACATTATAGTCCTTCGGCGCTTTGGCGAGCTTGTAGCCGCCCTGAGAGCCGCGGTTTGAGAGAAGGAAATCCGTTTGATTTAAAATTGCAATGATTTGCTCAAGATATTTTTTTGATATGTTCTGGCGGTTTGCAATGTCCTTTAATGCGATGTAGCCGTCCTCGTGATGCTCTGCCAGATCAACCATAAAACGCAGGGCGTATCTGCCCTTCGTGGATATTTTCAAGTATATCACCTCATTTACAATATATTCTACCATAAAAGTATGAATTAGTCAAAAATGAAATGAGATAAATGTGCCCGTAAACACAAAATGAAAGTTTGGAGAATAAAAATTTCAAAAAGTTTAAAAAACATACTTGACAAATAGGTTATGTAGGAATATAATACAAACACATCAAAAACATATCGAAACAGTAGGAAATGAAAAG